>WALW01000019.1:0-300000 GCA_015522635.1 Candidatus Tiamatella incendiivivens
TGAGGCGGTATGTTGAGGCTTTGATTGAGTTGGATGGTAAGAATGGTTGGCGTGTTGTTAGGCGTTTGTCTAGGAATATTGGTTTGCCTAGTGAGGCTATTGCGGATCTCCGCGAGTTCCCGGAGCCTTTGACTGTTGAGGATATATTGTATATTGTTAAGGGTGTTATTTTGACTGCCGCGGTTGATCCTCATAGGCAGGTTTTTGGTTATACTATTGTTGATAGTATAAGGGGTATTTTGACTTTGTCGGGTATGGAGTTTTATTATTTGCTTGGTATGACTAGTGAGCGTGTCGTGGTGTTTACTAATGTTACTATTGGTAGGAGCCCTATGATCGCGGTCCGTGTTTCCCCGGTTAAGCCTAGTGTTATTGTTATCCACGGGCCTAGGGGTAGGGTTGACCCGCTGGCTCTTAAGCTTGCTGAGTTGGAGAGGATTCCGCTTATTCTTAGTATGGCTAGGGATTTGGATGAGCTTAGGTGTAGGTTGGCTAGCGCGGCTGAGGACTAGTTTGTTTACCTGGTTTTCCGTTGTTCTATTTTCATTATTGCTTCCGCTAGGTCTCCTTTCGCTTCTATGAGTGCTTGCCTTGCTTCCTCGGGGGTTACGCCAGTTTGCTGTGCTACTAACTGGACGTCCTCCTCGGACACCATTGCCTCTTCCTCCTCCGCCTCCTCCTCGGGCTGTTCTACTCGGAGGAGCCCGGTGGCGGAGAGCATTACTTGGCCTGCACCTCCTGGTTTTATTAGTGTTGCCTGTGGTGACTCTAGTATGCTCCTCCTTCCATCGCTGTGTACTATGATGATTTCAGTGGCGTCTGAGAGGTCTTCTATTTCCGCTTTAACTCCCATTCGCTTGAACATTTTCTTGAGATCCCGCGGGTTTAGGCCCATCAATACTTGTTCAGCCCCCGTTTATCCTATCATTATATAACCTCCCCGTTAAAAGTGTATGAAGCTTGGTATATTGGGGTTGAATGGACTTTGACTAGTGTTGAGATAACGATACTGGGTAGCGGCCGGGAAGTAGGGCGTGCTGCTATACTAGTTAGTGGTAAGGGAGAGAAGCCTTTGCTCCTGGATTACGGTGTGAACTTCGACGAGGAGGACTTGCCGGTTTTCCCGGGTCATGTTAGGCCTAGGGATATTGAGGCTGTAGCTATTACTCATAGCCACTTAGACCATGTTGGCGCGGCGCCCAGCCTCTTCGTGTCGACTGTGCCTCAGTTGATTGCTACACCTGTTACCATTGAGGTTTCAAGGCTCTTATTATATGACTTCATTAAGCTGAATGGGGCGAACCTGCCTTTCGATAATTATGCCGTGGATACGTTGGTTAAGACTGGGACGAGGCTCGGGTTTAACGAGGAGGTGAAGGTCGGATCGTATGGTGTTAACCTTGTCGACTCTGGCCACATACCGGGTAGTAGTGCTATATACGTGGATGTAGGTGGACGCAAGGTGTTGTATACTGGTGACTTGAATAATATTGAGACTAGGCTTGTGGGGCCTCATAAGCTTGGTGGCTTGAAGGTTGACACATTGATTATAGAGTCCACGTATGGGGACTCTAATCACCCGCCGCGTAGTTTGACTGAGGATCGCTTCACAAGGGCTGTGAGGGAGGTTGTCGAGGCTGGGGGTACTGTGCTTGTGCCTGCGTTCAGTGTTAGTAGGGGTCAGGAGCTTATGATGTTGCTGGCTGAGAACGAGTGCGGCGGGCCTGTGTATATTGATGGTATGATTAGGGAGGTTGCGTTGATCTACCATAATTATAGCGAGTATATCCGGAGGCATGATTTGCTGGATAGTGCTGTTAGGGATTATGTTATTGTTAATGGATGGAGGGATAGGAGGAAGGCCTCGAAGAAGCCTGGTGTTATTATTGCTAGTGCGGGCATGCTGAAGGGCGGTCCGAGCCTGTATTATTTCAAGAAGATGGCTGATAATGAGGCTAACGGTGTGTTCCTAGTTAGCTATCAGGCTCCGGGTACTCCTGGTAGGGAGATATTGGAGACTGGTAGGTATGCTGAGGAGGATATTGAGGTTAAGGCTAGGTTGGAGTGGTTTGACTTTTCGAGCCATATTGATCAGAATGGGATTATTGAGGCTGTTAAGGGTTTGGAGGGTTTGAAGAGGGTTGTACTGGTCCACGGCGAGTATAAGGTTCAGAAGGCTTTGGAGGAGAGGCTTGTTGAGGAGGCCGGTGTTGAGGAAATAATTATTCCTGAGAATGGTGATACGTTAACTTTTGGTTAACGTTCACTTTATTTCCACTAGGTTCTCGCATCCCAGCTCGTTCACCAGCTCGTCAGCCTTGTCTAGTGGGACTTTCACTGTGTAGAGGTAGCGTTTTGTCCTGGCTTTGATTTTGGCTATGCCTTTCTTCTCTTTTTTTACTAGTCTGCACTCCAGGGCTTTCCCTGCTTTTTCCTTGAACTTATCCCATTGATCAGGGTATTTCAGCTCTACCGGCATGTTTGTTCACCCGATTATTGTCCCTGGGACTAATGTTTCTCGTTGTTCCCGGGTTTTAAGTCTAACCGTCCCTGGAGCGGGTCAGGTGCGTCGGGCATTCGACACTTGGTATTCCGTGTCGGTGGTTTTCTTCATCCCCATTACTATAGCTATTGATGGATTCTCTGGGGGCACTATTTTATTTTTGAGTAATCTGAATATGGTTTGATGTGCGATATGGGGTTTTAGAAGGGGGGCATTTGGTGTCTAGGGTTGGCTGCAGCTAAGTACCTTAACTATGTTGGCTTGATGCTGGTTGTTATTTCTTCTACTATGATAGTCCCTGGTATTTATGGTACGGCGTATTCCTGGGTGACTGGTGCTAATGAGGCTCTTATAAGCCTCTACCTTCTTATTTGGGGTGGCTTCACTTTCCTTCTCGGGGTGCTTCTGGGTAAGATTAAGAGTCACGAGGAGTTGAAGCCGTATGAGAGCCTTGTGTTAACCGTAATAGTATGGCTAGTCATCCCTATATACGAGAGTATACCGTTTAAGGAGATAGTTAACATACCCTTCATAGACGCGTTATTCGAAGTAACGAGCGGTTGGACGACCACGGGGCTGACCATCTTCTCAGGCCAACCCAGCAGCTGGGGAGGCACTTTTGTACCTACCGTTGAGATGCTGCCTAAAACCATACTGTTATGGAGGAGTATGATACAGTGGGTAGGTGGACTGGGTATAGTCGTGTTTACAATAGCGTTCCTAGCGCATCCGGGTGTGAGTGTTGCACAGCTCTACTTGGCTGAGGGGAAGTATGAGAAGCTTGAGCCCTCTTTTAAGAGGACAGCGTATAAGATGGGGTTAATATATATCCTGATAACCCTGATATCGACTCTGGGTTTTATTGAGGCAGGCATGCCTGTATTCGATAGTATTAACCACGCCATGACGGGTGTGGCTACAGCTGGTTTCTCAGTTAAGAATAATAGTATCGGCGAGTATCATTCCATCCCGATTTACGCTGCTGCAGTGCTCTCAATGGTTCTAGGAGCTGTTAGCTTCAGCGACCTCCGTTATCTTTTCGAGTTTAAACTGAGGAGGCTGGTGAAGAGCGTTGAGCTTAGAACTCAAATACTCATCTGGTCCCTAGCGATTCTCACAGGTATCTACATATTCAAAGTTATGGGGATAAGGCATATGAGTGTGAACGCTATCTTCCAAGTTTTCAGTGCTTCAACGACTTGTGGTTTCCAGACGATGAATATAGGGCATAGCCCGTCTAGCTTCGTTTTCCTATTGACAGTGCTAATGCTATTAGGAGGATCTGCTTTCTCTACTGCCGGTGGAATAAAAATCTACCGTATCGTTATTGCAGCTAAGGTTACTGCCAACGAGGTCAAGAACGTTTTCTCCCCGATTGGAAGGCTTGATGTAATAAAGGTTGGAGGGAGGATTATTTCTGACGATATGATTAAGAAGAGTCTCGCGGTGATATTCTCTTATATAGCTGCATGGATGGTTTCCTCCATATTTCTAGCAATGTATTATTATAACATGGATTTCTCCGCTTCCGCTTTCGAGGTCGCTAGTGCACTAGCCAACACCGGGTTGACCTCCGGTATATCGAGCGCTGCAGCGCCTATTGGTGCTAAGGTTATACTGATTCTAGATATGCTTCTAGGACGTCTCGAGGTCATGTCATACTTAGTTATATTCTATATGATAGCTGAGAAGCTCAAGTGAATAGATATTCTTTTATAACCGCATACGGATCCCTTGTTCCTCGGTGCTATATGTATGGCAGCTAAGTATAAGACACTCGTGGTTCGGGCTGAGAGAGGCTCCAGCGCGGAGTCCCGATTGGTTGACGAGAGATTCTCAGTGGTAGTTAAGGATACGGCTAGAAGGGCTTTAGAGGAGTGGAATCCTCTTAAGAGCGATTTCACTGCAATAAGGGATGACCGGGATGTTGAGATAGATTTACCCCTGAAGAACCCCAAGCTTTATGATATTCTGAAGAACCTCAACTTGGCTAAGATATCAGAGGATAAGGCTGTTTTCACGCTACCAGTATATGTTATCAGCTATGACAGCGAGTGGCTCTCTACAGAGGATTACGTTGATAACAGGGTTTACATTGTTTCAATATATGTTGACGATGAAATTAAGAGGCTTGTAGAGCAGGTGGCTTTGGACCTAGTATCAAAGGAGCCTGGTGAGGAGGAAGAGCTGGAGGGTATAGAGGAATAAGATGTTTATATAAAACTAGTCTATCCAGTCCCCTGTCTCTATTTTCGTTGGAATATACTCGAATGCAAGGAATTTCAGTCCTCTACTGGCCATGGCTTCTATTTCCAGTTTGGCCTGTGTTAAGAAGAATATTCCTATTTCCTTTATCCACTTCGACGTCTGGAACCACTCGTAACCCCCATGCTCCTTTGACCTCTCACCCCTACTCGTCTTAATCTTAACAGGCTTCCCTAGGAATTGTTTCGCCGTCTTCGTTCCAATTAGTTCAGCTGCTCTCGCTAAGTCCTGAGGTTTCGCTTTGATTATATAGTTCCTCCTCTCAGCCGGTGTTAGAAACGGCTTCTTCCCATCAAGTATGTACCTGTATTTTGAGCCGAAGACTTTTGATAAAACATCTTTCCTATTCAAGAGAGGTTCCTCACCAAAAACATCAGTCATACTAACACCAAGAAACTTAGCAGCAGGAGTAGCAAGCCTCTCACTCTCATAACTAAGCGTAATACTACCAATCTTAAACACACTATAAATATACCACCCATAAGGGTCCGAGTTGTGATAAATTACACCATAACCTCCCACGAAGTTATTTCCTTTGGGAACTGCAAAGTCGTAGACATAACCTTCATATGTAGTGATTTTTATGCTCTTTACTTTCACTAAGGCAACGTCGCTATCTACAAAATAGTTATAGTCAGAAGGTAGTTTGTCTGAGAGATTCTTTATCTTCTTTAACTTAGCCTTAGATATCGTTTTCTGAGATGGTTTGAAGGATACTTTCCCATTGTTCGCAAGATGAATCAAGATCTTCCTGAGTTCATTATCTATCGGCATTCCGTAAGTAGGTTCGGTCTTCAGTCCCGGAGTGGAAGATGAATTAATTATTCGTCCAGCTAGGTACTCATATATTTCTGAAGGGGTTCTCTGGGTAGATTTACCAATTCTTATTATTATGTCCTCTTTATTTTCTACAACAGAAGGCTGTATGCCTAACATCAACAAAATATTTACTAATTGCTTAGAAAGAATGGTGCTTCTTGTTGATACGATAATGTCACCATACTCATCTATGTGCCCGTCTCCATCAATAAGCCCTTTTATATAACTGAGCATTACTCTCTTAGATGAATTTATGATTTCCTCAGGGATCTGTTTCATTCTTGTTAGGGTTGCTAGCTTAAGGCTCTTAAAGAGATCGTAGACTATTGAAGAACCTATCCATACCCTAATTTCTGGTTTATCCTTACGATAAAATAGGTAGGGTTTAAGCCCAAACATATCCTTGAGTATTTTTTGTACTTTTTCTACATAGTTAATTTCTTCTTTATTGAAGCTTAGGTTAATATACCTGGAATAGGCCGTTGAGCCCTCTGCTGTGTAGATCCCAAGCAACCAAGATAGTTCTTCATCTAAAACTACTTTGCCGGGAATGTAATTCCTTCCTTTACTTAAAGCAACAAGCTCCGACTTGCCGTTCATTACGGTCTTAAATTCCTTGGCTCCTACAGATTCCTTCACCTGAATTACGATAGGAGATTTTCTCTCTTCTGGACTAGGAAGTTTACTGGCAACAAGTATGTGGTCTCCTGGTCTGATGTCTTTGGCCGGTATGACTTGTATTTTCCCGTCCCTGAAGACGAATAGGCTGTGTGCTTTCGTTACTTTTACTGTTCCTCTTCCTCTGGTTTCTATTTCGAGTATTTCCTCGTTTATTTTGTGTCTGTAAGCGTAGCCTATTGGGGTCCACTCTATCTTTCCTGTTTGAGGGTTCCATGAGGGTGCCCCGATGGGTGGCGTGACTCTCTCCTTCTTTTCCCCTGGAGTGAAGTAATTCCCTATTAGTTCCTCTACGGGGCCAATCATTACTTTGCCTGTGAGACTGTTCCTAACGATAACCACTTCGTCTGCTGGTATGCTGTCTGTTAGTATGTATACTGGGAGGTCTAGTTCTTCGTGTATTCTCCTTACGAATCTTCTCGTCGCTCTGTCGGGTTGTCCAGCGCTGGTGACTAGGAGGGCTTTGTGTTTTTTCCAGTAGCCGACTCTGTGGAGCTGCTGGAATACAGCGTCTTTTTCTACCACTAGCACGTATTCCGCATCTACGTCTTTGAATTCTATGAGGTCAGGTGTTGATTCTATAGCGTATGCTCCGTGCCCCATTTTGGAGAGGTCGATTACATCGTCTCCGCTTTTGATCTTCATGTTCCCTACGATTTTGCCTTTCTCCTTTGAGAGTATGAGCATGTTCTCCCTTAGGAGGCCTGTTATTACTTCTATGTCCCTTATCACGCTGTCACTTTCTTTCTGCTCGCTCCACGTCTCCTCTTCTCTTAACCGTCCCTTGTAGTCCACGTATTTTATAGTGTGTTTCCCCCTGTAGTATAGGTCTCTTATTGTGGGGTACTCGTTCTCTACGAGGGCTTTGTATATTATCGACGCCATTAGCATTGTCTGCATGAATTTCTTTGCTTCACCCATATTGGTTAGTTCTCTCCTCAGTTTTTCTTCTCCTAGGAGTAGTAGTCTCCTAACATTGTCGTATACGGTGTTAGATAGTGTTCTTTTAGGTATAATCATTGCAGGCGTTTTCCCCTTCTCGACTTCTTTCACTATTTTGAGGAAGGATTTTCTAATTTGGTTAGCTGCTTTCTTCCTTGCCTCTACATCGACTTTGCTTATTTCGAAAGACACTCAAGTCACCCCTCGGTTAATCCATTTTAACTTTCTTTATCATTTCCACTAACTCTTCCTCCTCCACTCCCAAGTGATGGCTTATGGATGCAACCAGCTTACCGAGGAAAACATCTTCCTCACCGTTACTAGGCGGCTGCCATTTCGCCGGCGGTTTCGAGAGCATTGCTAGGCTTAAAGCTATTTCCGGGAGGTACTTTGCTATGCTTGTTATCCTCCTCTTAACCTCGTATTCCCTATGCTTCTTTCCTAGGTAAACCCTAAGCCTCCTCGCTAGATCCTGTACAGCATTCCTTATCTCAGACTCTATCTCGGGTACATCACTTATGCTTTCCTTACCTACTCCCTTGTAAGGTATTTTCGTGCTGGCTATGTGGACTAATACTACCATGGGTGCTGGGAAGTCTACTTTGTATAGTTTCCAGTTTATATTATCGACTACTTTCCTCGATACGTCAGCCCCCTCATCGTATAGGAGGGGTATTTTGTTAGCATACCTTAACAGGGCTGGCTGGGATGAGGAGGGGATCTTCCCCCCGTAGGCTATTCCAGCTTCAACTATGAACGCGTGTCCAGCGTATGCGGATGGTTTCCTCGTTATAGCTGTCGCGAATTCAGGTACATACATTGATTCAAGCCCTATTTTTATAAGGTCCTCCCCTATGGGGGAGAGGTGTACTGCGCTTGGCGCCCTGAACTTGTACCTCTTCATTTCCCTGTATATTATCTCGAATTCCTTTCCAGTAAGTTTCTTCGGGTTCTTACCGGGATCTACGCCTCTCCCCTTGAGTATTTCAACGAAATCGTCTGCTGTCTTACCCCCGATTACCTGGAACTCCCTCATTAAGAATGTGCGGACACTATCGCTTCTAGTTGCTTTTGCCAGCATTTTTAACTGTTCTATATCGACTCCTTGAGGGTGAGGTTTAGCCTCGGTCGGCGGTTTAGGCATTTTCACAGTTTTCCTCGGGATGTAAAGGATGCTCCCGTCAGGGTCTTCGAACACTATCTCAGAGTAGGGTGAGATAACCGCTGTCCTCAGTATGTACTCGAGGATTCTTGATTTGGCCCTTCCCCAGTCTCCTTCGAGGCTTATAGAGACTCTGGTTCCATGCCACTTACCTTTTTTCTTCCACTGCGCCGCCTCCATTATTTGAGGCTGGTTTTTCTTAACGTCTATCATTATTTTCCTCATATAGACATATTTCGAGTTCTTCGTTGAACTGAATACTACTACAGGCTGTCCAACAGTTGTCTGACCGTAGAGAATTGCCATCTTAGCTCCTAGACCATACATTCCCCTCGTCTGCCTTATCACATACTTTGAACTGAAGAAGACCCTCCCGAAAGCTTCGGGTATGACGTGTGGGGGAACACCGATCCCATTATCTTCCACTGTAACCATGTATTTCCCAGTCTCCTCCTTCTCACCGGTTCTCCCGAGTAACGGGTCCTTCAGTTCTTGGATAGCTATTCTTATAGTGGGTAGAATAAGGTGTGTGTCAGTTGCATCGAAAGCGTTCTCGACGAATTCCCTTACTGTCTGGTATATTGCTCGTGTAGGGTTTTGGAAGCCTGCTATTTCCTTGTTTTTGAAGAAGAATTCTGATGGGCTAATGCTTTCATATCTCTCTGGCGTCAATTGCTGTACTGAACTCAATACTGCTCCCTAACTTAGATTCTGATAATTGCTGTTTTTATATTTGATAATTCCATTTAGTTCCGGCTCCCCCATCTCTTCAAGAGGACATATGATAGTATTGGGATTATTATGGTAGCATCCCCGTAGATCACAGTTTTACTGGCGGTAGGCTTCACCTTCCCCCATGATACGGCTTCCCTGGGGCGCGCCCCACTTAAGCTACCATCATACTCCGCCGCTGTTGTAACATAGATTACATTATCTAAACCTTCCATGAACTGCGACCACCATATTGTATGGTGTTTACTTATTCCTCCCCCGATTATGAGTGCAAAACTCGATTGTTCTTGGAAGAATATTGATGCCAGGTTCTTCATATCCTCGAAGTAGCTGATGTTTATTTTATACCCTTTCTGCCTAGCCATGAAGACGCTTGTTCCGAAAGCACCGTCAGGCCATCCTGGGACGAATATAGGCGTCCTCCCTTCACTAGCTGCCTTGAGAATAGAGTTCTCATCATCTATTAGGGAGCCAGCTTCCCATAGGAACTCGTATAGAGGCCAGCTTTCTTTTTTCGCTGAAGCTTTACCAGCTAGGTTCATGACGAATTCCTCTACTTTCGGCCCGTAATCCTCTAAGGGGATGAATAAGTTTCCAAGCCTATGGTATCCTTTTTCATACAGCTCAGCATCATTAGCTTGGAATGATCCCTTCAAATATCTGCCGCCCATACTTCTAGCTATATCGTGGTCTAGAGTGCCACAAGTAGTGAATACCGCGTTGAATACCTGCTCCCGGATAAGCTGGGCAAATATGCTTCTCAGACCTGTTGAAACCAAGTTTGCTGTGAAGGAGAGAATCCTCAATCTAGGGGGGTTCAGGTTTTTAATCATTTGTATAGCATCATAGAGATGCCCGCTCACGAACCCGTATACTTCCCCGTAGAGGTCTACTAGTTCGTCTAAACTCATTTCCCGTTTTAATTTAGGGTTGCCCACCTCCTCGAAGTCACTCCCTGTTAAATGCTTTTCCACTGTCAAACACCTCTAACTACGACCTGACAGTATATAGGAATAGAACCAGCATAATAAGGTGATTTCGAGTGAAGAAAAGCGGGAAAGGACTCTCACCCCTTGTTTCAACAATGATACTGATCTCAGCAGCCATTATCGGAGGAATGTTCGTCTACAACTATTTCCAGACATCAGTTAACAAGATAACAGCTACATCTCAATCTCTCACTGTTAACGTGAAAACGATCCCGACAGAGAACGGCAGCCTTGTCTACCTATCAATTACGAATGTGGGAAGAGATCCCGTTCAACTGGAGAAAGCCGTGTTCCTCTATCCTAATGGTACCGCTATACAAAACCAGGGAAAAGACTTGAATACACTATTGAGGCCTGGAGGGAAGAACACGTTCATTTTGAATGCACCAACAGACGCGTCATTCATATATATAGACTATAAGAACGGGAAAACAGAGTTGCAGACAGATCCGATCCAACTATCATAACCAATCCTTCATGGAGGGTATGCAGTTGAAAAACAGCCTCCTCAAACTTTTTTCCCAAGAGAAACAGGGGGATACAGGTAAAGAGGAAACCGTCGAGGAAACCCGGGGATACTGCGAGGAAACTGTTCCTGTTTACAGGTATGAAAAGACCAACATAGAGTTCCTAATAGTTAGAAGCGAGTCCAGTTTCATGTACTGTGTACATGAGCCGGGTAGTGAAGAATACCTGGAGGAGAGGAGGAAAAGCGGTTACGGGCAGCTCTATCCTATTATACAAGATGATAATATTGAGGAGATATCTGTAAACGGTCCTAGCAGACCTGTTTTTGTGTTGAATAAGCTCCTACCTGGAATATGGCTTGAATCAAATATTATGCTAGATGGGAAAGAGGCGGATTCCATAGCCTACAACCTAGCGGTAAGGGCTAGGAGGGCTGTCAGCCTCTTAACCCCCATAGCAGAGGGGCTTACAAACGAAGGTTATAGGGTGTCAGTAACTTACTCCAGAGAGGTCTCCAGGTGGGGGAGTTCATTCGTTATAAGGAAATACCCGTCTAATCCTCCGAGTATAGTCCAGCTTATAGAGCAGAATGTGATTTCTAGTTTGATGGCGGCATACCTGTGGTTTGTAATAGATCATAAGAAGTTTATCTTGATAACGGGGGGAATGGGTGCAGGTAAAACTACGTTCCTCAATGCGTTGATAGAAATGATATCACCGTATAGTAGGGTTTTAACGTTAGAAGACACTCCTGAAATTAGAGTGGTAAATAAGAATTGGGATTCACTCATTACTAGACCGGTTTACCCCGGCTCTGAATACGCTGAGATCTCCTTGTTTGACCTTGTTAAATTCAGTCTAAGGAGAAGAGCAGATTATCTTATCATAGGTGAAGTCCGTGGCAAAGAAGCCCAAGGCCTAGCACAGGCAGTCGCTACAGGCCAAGGATCTATAGCTACATTCCACGCTGATTCCCCCTCGAATGCTTTGGAAAGGCTGAAAATGGAGCCTATCAATCTGTCACCAGCCTTTATTTCACTAGTATCAGTCATCGTCCACCTGAAAAAGTCCATGAAACGTGGGGTTGTCGTTTCAAGGAGGGCAGAGGTTGTAATGGAGCAAAGTGGAGGGGAATTGATTCCCGTTTTTAAGTGGGATCCAAGGCTGGACTACTTCTCGCCTGAGAATATTGAAGAATTACTGCATAGTAGCCGTGTAATCGAAGCTATAGCCGATAGAGAAGGGTATTCTGTGTCTGAGATACTTGGAAATATGCTGTCAAGAGCTAGGCTACTAGAGATGAATACAGGGGCTAGTAGGTCGAGGTTTAGGGAGGAAGTGGAAAAGTTCTATATGTCCAGGTTGTCCGAGAGAGAGGCATAAAGTTGCTCCGGGAAATATTAGAGGATAACGGTGGGAAGGAGGTACCTGTTCTTTTAACATATCTAATTCCATTCACATTCAACCCCATATACCTGGTAAACGCACTGAGACACCTTGATCGAAAACTCTTCCCCCGAATGTCAAAATCCATATCGGAATACCTGAACGAACTATTAGCCAAAGGCTTAGACCCGCTCACAGCGCTACTAAACACTTCAGAGAAAATTAGAAACGACATAGTCTCAAGATTACTTGCAAACTATGTGTACGTCGCGAGAAACGTTGGATCCGCCACCATGTTAACAGTAACTTTCCTCGAGAAAGCCCTTGAATCCATACAAAAGTCCTGGGAGGACTTCAGGAACTTCATGAACGTTATAATAGAAGTAGAGGTAGTCCTGGTGATGACGTCGATCATAGGAATGCTTTTAGCAATATTCAACCCTCAAGGAATAATGTACCTCGCCATAATTCCATTGTCACTGTTTTTCTTAGCAATAGCGAGTCTAACCGGCTACGTGCTCTTTTCACCTAGCATAGGAAATCCATACAATGAATTCGGCTCGAGAAAGGGTTATGTTGTTCTCTACTACTCCATCATTACCGCAGCACTAGCAGGGTACATCGAGGCATCAGAATACTCCCTGCAAATAACAATCACTACAATTCTAATAGGACTGATCCTAGAGTATAAGGTCCACATGATCGTGAAAACTTTTACAGGCTTCATTGACGAGCTATCAGCTATTCTAAATAACATAGAAATAGGTTACCCCGGTACACCCTCGATAAACAGGTTACTCGGAAAATACAGGTTAAAAGGGAGAATAGGTAGGCTGCTGAAAGCATTGAATAAAGGGGTTTCAATAGCTGGCGAAACAGGGTTAAGGGGATCCTTTAATAGAATAGTTAATGTTCTCAACAGCAGCTATAGATCATTCATAAAGTATAAAGTAACGGCAAATACGTATATTCTCCTAATAATAACCGCTTATGCCATACTAGTCTATACAGCCCATAGCATCACCGGGTTCTATGGGAACAGCGCGCTGATCAGGGAAACTATAAAGCCCAACACCCTTGATATAGGCCGGTTGAATGATCTTACAGTAGTATCCGCTTTCCTGACACCGATATCTATAGGCTTGTCTTACAGGCCTCGTATGCCACCTATACTAACCGCGGGATTGAGCGCTTTAGCTATCTATATGATAACCCATTTTCTGTAGGAAAAGAATGTTTGACCTAACACATTTGGGAATACCCCCCTTTTCAATGTTCTCAGGGCATCTTTCCATTATAGGATTCTTACCATTAATTAGTTCAGCAAGCGTCATAGGCTCTTGCCTTATCGCGTTTTCATATAAAATACACCTAGGACCTGCATACCTAAAGAGCTTGGGGTGAATCGACTGAAGCTTCTTCCAAAGAAGCCACGCGACGATCCTAATCTCCCATTGAGCTTTCGTGCACATTCTTAAGGGGAGGAAACTCTGAATAAGCTCACGTGCATTCATAGTTATCACGAGTTTCGTCTGGACACCCATAGGTACAATGAACCTAGCATCCTCTGGAGGTATACCTTTTGAAATCATCTTCCTATACGAAAGGAATAATCTGGATGTTTCCCTGATAAAATCCGAGGCAATACTGCTCCTGCTAGCTATTGAAGGAGGGATGACGAAATCTATCATCCTACAATACCTCCTGTAAACGTTCTCCAACGGTACTTTCAAACGGCCTAGACTCCGGGGAATTTCATTATCTATCATATCAAGGAACCAAGATTCAAGCAGTGCATCATCAAGGCTATCCCCAGATTCCCTATACCCGTCGATAAACGCGAAACCTTGTTTAACATGTAACCTCAACTGAGAGTCATTGCTGGAAACAGTAATCATATCATCATTCCAGCAAGCCTTTAGGCTTCTATTATCCATCACAGGCAGGTCAACGCATTTTCCCCTATAAAGATTAGGGTCCAGGCACTTCCCGTCGAAACCTAGTTTAGCATAGCGAAGGCTTAGTTGTGTGAAACTAGCGATTCTATGCCTAACAAGCTGGTGGCTGCACACTCTACTACATCCTTCAACAGTCCAGGTGTAAACACTATGCTCCCACGGACTGAAATGCTGTCTTTTAAGAGTCTCTCTAACCCAAATATCTACCTCTTCATCACTCATCTTGGCAAGCTGTACATTCAAGTCTCTCCTACTCAGCGACCTCTTCGCTGCAGCGGCGATTATTCTGTCTCCACCGTTCGTAAACCTGACGACTTCTACCCTCACTCCCACCATTAGCCCCTCAACACGATGTCAAGTGGATTCATATAAATAGAAGTAATCTCAATCATATATGAAAACCCAACGCTTTATAACAGCTAAACCGTACATTTCCTAACCTGGTGTCGTAAAACTTGGAATACGATAAACCCTTCATATTGTGGCTTGAGAACGTGGACTCCACAAAGCACGACTTAGCTGGAGGAAAGGCCGTAGGATTAGGGGAGAACATTAAAGCGGGAATACCTGTTCCACCAGGCTTCGTTGTCACCAGTGAAGCTTACAGATCCTTTATCCTTGAAACCGAGCTTACCCAGAGAATACAGTCCATCCTAAAGGAAGAGATAAAGAGTGGCCTACCAGATGAATATGAGAGAGCATCAGCTAGAATCCGTAGCCTGATTATGAGGAGCACCATTCCCCCAAGTATTGTAGCCGCGGTAAAACAGGCATACAGGAAACTAGGTAAGATTATTGGAATAGATAACCCGAGAGTAGCAGTGAGGAGTAGTGCAACAGTGGAGGATCTACCTGAAGCTAGCTTCGCTGGCCAACAAGAGACATACCTTAACGTCCAGGGAGAAGAAGAAGTCATGGAGCATGTTAAAATGGCATGGGCAAGTTTATGGACAGCACGAGTACTAAGTTATAGGGATTCCTTAAATATCGAACACGAGTCAGCCTTAATGGCTGTAGTTGTTGAAAAAATGGTAAACAGTAGAACTAGCGGAGTAATGTTTACAATACACCCTGTCTCAGGCGATCCCTCTCAAATAGTTATCGAGTCGATATGGGGGCTTGGAGAGTATATTGTAGAAGGTAAAGTAACACCAGACGAATTCGTTTTAGATAAGGATACGCTGGAAACTATAGAAGAGAGAATTAGTACAGAGAAAAGAATAGGACTCTTCTACGACCCAGATTCTAGGTCAAATGTAGAAGTAAAAATACCGTCAACACCCGAAGAACTAGAAGCATTAAAAAAACGGTATCCCAAAATAGCCAAGACAATAGAGGAGCTCGACATAAAACCTGATGAGCCTAGCCTAAAAGAAGATGAGATAAAACAACTAGGTGAACTAGGACTACGTATAGAAGAAGTGTTCGGCAGGCATATGGATGTAGAATGGGCTATTGATTTTGAGATGAAAGAGAATAACTTATTCATACTACAAGCAAGGCCGGAAACCTATTGGAGTCGAAGGAGAAAAGAACCCGTAGAAGAAGAGGAAATAGAGCCTGGAGCAGCTGAAGTCCTTGTCAGAGGGATACCTGCAAGTCCAGGTATAGCTATAGGTAAAGTGAAGGTAGCTTTTAAAGCGGATGATGCATCCAAACTAATGGAGAAGGGGGATATATTAGTAACGAGAATGACTGATCCAGACTGGGTTCCGTATATGAAGATCGCTGGAGCAATAGTGACAGATGAAGGTGGAATGACAGCGCATGCAGCAATAGTGTCGCGAGAATTAGGGATACCCGCCATTGTTGGTAGTGGGAATGCGACGGAAGCCCTTAAAACAGGGATGCTAGTTACTGTGGATGGAACGCAAGGAGTAGTCTATAAGGGCAAGGTGAAAGCTAGGAAAGAGGTAAGGCCGGGAGTAGAACATGGTGTAGAGGTAACTGGAACACTCAGCCCAGAGGTAATGAGGGAAATCTACCCTATAACGGCGACTAAAATTTACATGAACCTAGGTCAGCCCCAGGAGATTGATAGATACCTGCATCTACCATTCGATGGAATAGGGCTCATGAGGATAGAGTTCATAATATCAGACTGGATAGGTTATCATCCAATTTATCTAATAGACCAAGGGAGAGGAGTATACTTCGTAGACAAGCTGGCGGAGGGAATAGCAAAAGTGGCTAGACCCTTATACCCTAGGCCTGTGGTTGTGAGATTCAGCGACTTCAAGAGCAATGAATACAGGAAACTGAAGGGAGGAGAAAAATACGAGCCGGAAGACGAGAGGAACCCCATGCTAGGATGGAGAGGAGTATCGAGATATGCGTCAAAGGAATACGAACCAGCTTTCCGCTTGGAAGTCCGTGCAATAAAGAAAGTGAGAGATGAATGGGGGTTGAAGAATGTTTGGGTAATGTTCCCCTTCGTGAGAAACACCTGGGAGCTAAGGAAAGCATTAAAGATCATGGAGGATGAAGGGCTTGAGAGAAGGCATGACTTTAAAGTATGGATCATGAGCGAGGTACCGAGCACTGTAATTCTAGCAGAAGACTTCTCGAGAATGGTAGACGGATTCAGTGTAGGAAGCAACGATCTGACTCAGCTAATACTAGGAGTAGACAGAGATTCGGGTAGGCTGTTTAAAATGGGGTACTTCGACGAGAGAGACCCGGCTGTAATGAAGGCCATCGAGGCTTTGACCAACATTGCACATAAATACGGTAGAACTGTAAGCATCTGCGGTCAGGCGCCAAGTGTTTACCCAGAAGTAGTAGAATACCTTGTAAGAATAGGTGTAGACAGTATCAGCGTCAATCCAGATGCGGTGGTAAGAGTCAGACGCCACGTAGCAAGCTTGGAGAAGAAGATGGTGCTCGACCTCCTTAGAGGGAAAGCCTAAGATTAAACCTCCTTCAAATCAACATAATCTTCTTCTCTCACAATATATTCGCCTTTAGATAATACGCTCTTGACGACGTCTAATACTTCATTCACCGAGCCATTAACGTATAATACACCCACCTCCTTATCCCTGATAACGTCACCTAGAAATAAGTAGCACAAGGGACCTAACCTGCCTTTCCTCGAGTAAACTATTAAAAGAGCCTTCAGACTCTTCTCTTCCTTATAATCAACCACCTCATCCACAATTGGAGTTATATCCTTGGCGAGAACAACGAGGCTGTCACTGTACACAGCTATAAAAATGACTGTACCCCCCTTCTCAACTTTCAGCAAACCGGGATTACCTGCAGACGGTTCCTTAACCGCTTCCGGCGAATAATCCTTTAACAAACTGGAAAGCATCCTCAACCTCTCAGCTGCTATGCTAGGATCCAACCGCTTTACATTTAAGCTATCCTTATACTCTTCCTTCAACCCCTTCCATCCTGCCACCCTAACTTCAGCCATAATCTAAACCCATTACAAATTGAGTATGCTAGACCAAATATTATAATGCGTAACTATGAACCCTTGGTAGAGGGGAAAATAATTGTACGAAGGTGAAAGACCTAAGGGGTTTAGAGACATCCCGCCGCGACTCATGATAGTCAGGAAGAAAGTGATCTCAATAATAGAGAAAGTTTTCCAGTCATTCGGATTCGACCCTATAGAAACGCCTGCAATAGAATATTGGGAGACGCTGGCCGGTAAATACGGTGACGAAGCTGAAAACAGGCTAATATGGAGATTCCAAGACCCTCTTAGCAATAGATGGTATGCTCTAAGATACGATTTAACAGTCCCTCTGGCAAGGTACATAAAATCGCATCAGGACATCCCCATGCCATTCAAAAGGTATCACATAGCACCAGTATGGAGACATGAAGAACCTCAAAGGGGAAGGTTCAGAGAATTCTACCAGTGTGACGCAGACATAGTAGGAAGCCAATACCCTGAGGCCGATGCAGAAGTCATAGATCTAGCGATAAAAGCAATAGATTCTATAGGATTCGCTGAATACACTTTCAGGGTCAATGACAGAAGACTTCTCTCAGGCATATTCGAGGAAGATATAGGTGTAGATAACCCCCTACCGGTTTACAGGGTAATAGATAAACTGGATAAAATTGGTGAAGAAGAGGTTCGGAAAGAGCTTCATAACATTATGAGTGAATCTGTGGTCGAAAAGATTATGACAGCCATAAGCCTAAGGGGGAATCCCTCTGAAGTACTCCAAGAAATGAGGGTGAAATACGGTAGAAACGAGAGCATAGTGGAAACGCTGGATTATCTAGAAGAAATGTTTAACCTCGTCAAGGATCCGAGAGTAACTCTAGACTTAAGCTTAGTCAGGGGATTAGACTATTACACTGGACCCATCTTCGAAGTTTTCCTGGAGAAACCTAGGATAGGTGCTGTAGCAGGAGGAGGGAGATATGATAATCTTATTGGAATGTTTATGAAGAGAAGCATTCCCGCTACTGGGATAAGCCTAGGACTAGAACGGCTTATCGATGCCGTAATGGACTTGGGGTTCATAAAAGACGATAAAGAATCATATACAGAAGCCTATGTTGTATACCTGAAGCCTGAGTTAATATGGAAAGCATGGGAGATAGCAAATGAATTGAGAAATGCAGGGATACCTACAAGAGTTGACTTGATAAGGGGTTCTCCGAAAAAGCAGGCCAAAAGAGCGAACAGGCTTGGTGTTAGATATATAGTTTACATAGGAGAGAAAGAAATTAAGGAGAATACTATAACGGTATATGATACGGTTACAGGAGAACGTAGCGAGCATGCTTTAGAAGAATTTATAGGAGGGCCCGCCGGAGGCAGGTAACAATATTTTCCCTATCCTCGCGTCAAACAACGCGTATTCGTTTTTCTCCAAAGAGCCCTTACTCCCCTCCCCAGGGGGTCTGGGCCGCCCGCCCAGCAGTCGGGTTGGATAATATTACTGGAGTCCCATCATCCCTGGGCAGGCATTAAGACTTCCGGTATTCGACGTCTAGTTTCTAATACTGATACCTCCGGCGGACCCTTTATTATATTGGTATTTAACCTTTAAATTTTTTGTTCGATCCCCGGGTAATCCAGCCATATTATTCCTAGCTGTTCCACTGCTTATAGCGGCATGGCCCTTGTAAGATCACTGTCTTCTACAAGGTCGTCCAGCTAGACTCTCTTTGCTTCTTAAAAGAAGGGTTCTATAAGTTTAGTTTAACCTTGCAATTTCCTCGAGGATGGGGATCGTGAAACCTAGTCCTAGACGTTCAAGCGTCTCTTTGGTCGGGACGCCTCTGCTGTCCCAGCCTCTTATTTCATAGTAGTAGTTGAGTAGTTGGTTGTATTTCTCATAGTCCAGGTGGCTTCCAGCTAGTGGTCCCTTGGTATAGGGTTTCTTGAACCATTTGGCTGGAGGCATATCCATTTCTCTACTCCAGGTCTTGTATTCCCTTATCCATAGCGCTCTTATTAGAGCGTAAACTCTGTCAGCTATAGTGTAGAGGTCATCCCATGTATAGGTTATACCTGTTGATGCCTTTAGGAATTTAGGGTAATAGTTGATGTTTAATCCTACCTCTACCCAGGGCAGACGACAGGCTACGAAGCTCTCAAATAAGCCGCCCCTTATTCTCTGTAACTCTATAACTTTCGCTGCTTTCTCCCTGTTATAGCTCCATCTGTTTGTTTGCACTTCCCAGCTTATAGCCCAAGCGTCCTTGTGGTGTGCTCCGATGGGACTCGTACCATAGGCTAATGCCATACCTGGAGCTGCATGGCAGTCGTATGCAGAGGTTTCAAGTCCTTTCACCTGTATGGCGAATTCAATGCTATCCTTTCCGAGAATTTCAGCCGCTCTCCTTGTTCCCAATGAGAGTAACGCTCCGATGCCTTTCCTATAGATTATGTCATGTACGATCTGCTTGTACTTCTCATAGTCCCCCCATTCCAGTTTTTCATCAAGTAATCCCTTTTGACTTGCTTCTGTGGCGAATGCTAGTACACTACCTAAGCTTATGGTATCAACTCCGAGCTTGTCAGCTGTTTTATTCAGTACTGCAACCTTACTCAGATCACCTAGCCCTATGTTACTACCTAGCATTGCAACGTTTTCATAGTCCAGTTCACTCCACTCCTTCTCTTCATCCTCGACAACATTTCCACAAGGCATGTTACAGTTAGGACATCCTCTCTGGTATACTTTCAGTTTTTCCAACATGAATCCATCAATCCCTTTGTAATCATCGAATACTCCTTCAGTGAAGTTATATGTAGGAAGAACGCTTACCTCTTGAGCCCATTGGACAGTCATCATTGTACCTTGCCGCATCCAGAATTCATAGGCTTTTGCTTTCCTTATATCATTGAAAGCCTGTGCACCTAGCTTCCTAAGCTCCATAGAGTCTACTGCCGGTATTTTACCCGTACCTTTAACAACTACAGCCTTCAGCTTCTTGGATCCCATGACGGCGCCTATTCCCGGCCTTCCACCACTCCTGCCTTCCTGGCTTAGCACAGTTGCGAATCGGACAAGGTGCTCTCCTCCAGGACCAATCTGTAACACACCAACGTTCCTTCCATGCCGTTCTTTCAGCTTCTTCTCTGATTCGAATGTATCTATACCCCAGAGATTATCTGCAGGGAAAAGCTCTGCTTTACCGTCTTCCAAATATAAATACACTGGCTTCTCTGATTTGCCTTCGAATACTATGGCATCCCAGCCTGCCTTCCTGAGCTCTACGGAAGCCTGTGTTCCCACGTTTCCGTCACCATAACCCCCTGTCAACGGGCTTTTAGTAGCTATCTGAAGTTTACCACTGCTCGGTAAGGGTTGTCCAGTGAGTGGTCCCACAGCCATTATAAGGAGGTTGTAAGGTCCTAGTGGATCAGCTCCCGGGGGAAGATACTCCCATAGAATCCTGGCTGCTAGGCCTCTGCCTCCGAAATAGTTACGGGCCCAAAGACCCGGGTATTCCCATTTTTTAATCTCGCGTTTAGTTAGATTTATCCATAAGATCTTCCCATGCCATCCTGACATATGGCAATACACCTCTTTTGAAGAATGTTTTGCTCTCCTCCGTATTGAAAGGTTCCATGTAAACTACTATATATTTCATATACCCTAAACGCATTCGGTGAACGTGATTGCCGTAAGAGAGTGCGGGTGTAGCTAATGGGTAGTAAGAAGATTAAGCTTGTTTTATTTGACGTTGATGGTGTGCTTGTTGACTGTAAGAGTAGTTGGCAAGTAATACATGAGCTTTTAGGAGTTAGAGATGAAGCTGATATTGGCAGTAGGCTCTATATGGAAGGAATTATTGACTACTTAGGATGGATGCGGCATGATACAGGTTTATGGGTCAGGGGGAAGCGTGTTCATATAAGTGATCTAAGGAGGGCTTTCGAGAAAATTGAGGTTAAACATGAGGCCGTAGAGGCTTCCCGTCTTCTACATAGAATGGGTTTCATCATAGGTTTGGTAAGTGCTGGTATAGATCTTTTGGTTGGTAGAGTTGCTGAAGAAATCGGTGCTGATATCTGGGTTGCCAACAAGTTATCATACGATAAGAGGGGTTATTTAGTTGAGGGTGGTGCACCCTTGGTTCCTGCTGAACGGAAGGATGTTACTGTGAGGAGGATTATGGGCGAGCTCGACGTTAAGTCCTCTGAGACCGCTTTCATAGGGGATTCAGTATGGGATATCCCCGCATTCCTTGTAGTAGGGCTACCTATTGGTTACGGTAATGATGCCAAGATTAGATCTTATGTGAAATATGTTATCAGGGATCTTAGGGAGCTCCCCGGTATTCTAGCAAGTTATGATATGTGATTTTTATAGGATGATACTAGTCTAAAATTATGTTCTTGATAGTCTAGATGTGAGGTTTATTATCACTCAAACAGGTATAGTTTAACGGCGTTAAAGGTGGAGTATTGTGCTTGGCATTGAAAACTTAACCGTAGAAGTGGAGGGGAAAACAATACTTGAAAACCTAGACTTAAACCTAAACAAAGGAGAGTTACATGCAGTCATGGGCCCCAACGGATCGGGGAAATCCACACTAGCCTACACAATAGCGGGGAAAGAAGGATACAAAGTGAAGGATGGTAGAATACTATTAGGCGGAGAAGATATAACAGGGCTTGAACCCGAAGAAAGGGCTCTCAAGGGAATATTTCTAGGATTCCAGGAACCCCCTGCTCTGCCAGGAATTAAACTATCGGCTCTTGTAATAGCAGCATTAAACAAGAGAAGGGGGGGAAGAGATCTAACTAAACTAACCAATATGAGAGACTATAAGGCTATCCTCGAAGGCCTCGAGAAAGTGGGTCTTTCGAAATCTTATGCGCTGAGAGAGGCCAATGTAGGTTTCAGTGGGGGAGAGAAAAAGAGGGCAGAAATATTTCAGGCAACACTTCTTGATCCCAAAATCATTATTCTAGATGAGCCGGATTCAGGGTTAGACGTAGAGGGTGTAGCTACTATAGCAGAAATAATAGGAGAGCTCCGTAACCAAGGGAAAGGCCTTTTAGTTATAACCCACTATGCAAGAATATTCAAACACATCAAACCAGACAGGGTATCAATACTATATAATGGTAGAATAGTTGCAACAGGCGGAGGAGATTTAGCTCACAAAATAGATGACGAGGGGTATAAGAGCTTTGCAAATCAACGGTGATAACGATTGACGACAGATGAAACTAGAGATCTTCTATCCGCCTACTCGCCAGAAGATGTGCTTGGATACGCTAAGCCTGTTAAAACCTCTCTAGTTATAAAGGGAAAACTATCGAGAAGTACTGTGGAAGAGATTTCAAAAGCGAAAAAAGAACCCGGCTGGATGACCAGGCTGAGGCTTAAAGCACTAGAATTATTCGAGAAACTCCCCACTCCAAACTGGGTTATAGGAGTAGAAGAAATAGATATAGAGGAACTAGCTTATTATGTGAAGCCGGATATCAAGAAGCCAGCAGCATCGTATGAGGATCTTCCCCCGGAGATTAGGGATTACTATGAGAGACTGGGTATACCTGAGATGGAGGCAAAGTTCCTTTCAGGTGTGACATTCCAGTTTGAAAGCGAGACCGTTTACCATAAAGCTAGGGAGATTCTTGAGAAGAAAGGAGTCATAATGCTTCCTATGGAAGAGGCGGTTCACAAGTATCCCGAACTCGTGAAACAATATTTCAGTAAGGTCTATCCTATGGCTGATCACAAGTTTGCCGCTCTCCACTATGCTTTATGGAGCGGTGGAGCCTTCGTATACATACCGTTGGGAGTTAAGGTAAGAGAGCCTATTGAAGCGTTTTTCCTCATAGGCCAAAGCTTGGAAGGACAATTCGAGCATACCGTAATAGTCGCAGAGGAAAACAGTTTCCTACACTTTATAGAGGGATGCAGTGCTCCAATGCTGAAGCATTACAGTTTCCACGACGGTGCTGTAGAATTATACGCGCATAGAGGAAGTACAATAAAGTTTACTACAATACAGAACTGGAGTAAGAACGTAGTAAACTTCAATAATAAGAGAGGAATAACAGAAGAGAACGCGAGGATAGACTGGATAGAAGGTGGGTTAGGGAGTAAGATAACGTACACTTATCCCAGCACGGTATTAAAAGGAGCTAACAGTTCTTCTTCAAGTATAGTTATACAAATGTCCAAAGGCCCTTATGTGAAGGATAGCGGGTCTAAAATGTACCACTTGGCCTCGAATACGAGGAGTAAGATAATTAACAAGAGTATAAGCGTCGACGGAGGAGTAAACATTTACAGAGGGCTCGTAAAAATTAATAAAGGAGCGGTAAACTCTAAAAGCCACGTTGAGTGTCAGAGCCTTATACTAGATGACCACAGCTATGCCTATACATACCCTCATAACCAAGTAGAAGAACCGTCTGCTACTGTAACACACGAAGCTACAACTGGGCGAATAGGGGAGGAACAACTCTTCTACCTTAGGCAGCGTGGCCTAACCGAGGAAGAGGCAACCAGTCTCCTCGCTATAGGGTTCATAGAGGATGTAATGAAAGACATGCCCTTCGAATATGTAAATATTCTACGTAAGGTGATAGAAATTGAGTTCAGTAAAGTCGGAGGCCTCGGATAAACCTCTCGTTAACCTAAGAATAAGCGAGCTAAAATCTCTCGCTGATTCCATACAGGTGCAAAAGTACGGTGACTCTCCAACCATAAAACACTACACTAATTGGAACAAGTTGCTTAAGATAAGAGATGCAGAGAAAGCAACTAGGAGTGTTCAAGGGGTTCTCAATAGAGTTCTTAAAGCATCCATTATCCTTAAACCCGGGGATGTATCTATAGATAACGATGCTAATGCATACACTTCCCTTTTATCGAATAGCGGTGATTATGAGTGGAAAATCCCTGTCGAGAACAAGCTGCAGGCTATACACTCGTATAAATGGTATCAAGGGGCTTCCATTAGACTGAGCGATGAAAAAGAGGTTTCTATGTATCTTTCGCCAGGAGACGGTTATGTAGGATATCATGTTGAAATCAATGTTGAGGATAATTCCAATGCGAATATATTATTGGGGATAGATAACTCGGTAAAGTCGAGCCTTCATTCCTCAAGCATTCTATTAAATATAGGTTCAAACTCGCAAGTCTTCATTACCACAATAGAGAAAAGCGGAGGACCGACTTATCATTACAAGTACGTTAGAATAGGTAGAGGTAGTAAAGTCAACTCCAGAATCCTTTCAAGCGGCGGGAATATGACGAGGCTTAGGGAAGACTACTTGCTTGAAGGCTGTAAGGGTGTTGCACTAATTAGAGGATCAAGTGTTTCAAAAGTAAATGAAAGGCTTGATCTCATAATTAATACTATACACAGAGCTCCCTCTACGTTGAGTGAAGTGAAAACTAGGGGGATAGTGTCTGGAGAATCTATTGTAGCCCACAGAGGAGTAGCTAAAGTGCATAAAACAGCAGAATGGTCTAGTGTTGATGTTGAGAGCTTCCTCTACATCACGTCTAATAAAGCTAGAGCGTACAGCGTCCCAGTATTAGAGGTGGATACAGGTATTGTTGACTCCGCTAGACACTCCACAGCTGTAACGAATATTCCAAGTGATATAGAATTCTACCTCAGGCAAAGGGGGTTCTCTAGAAGCGATATTATTAGACTAATATCTCTGGGATTACTTGAAATCGTTACGGAAAAGCCGGAGTTAAGTGGATTAGAAAAAGTTTACCTGTAGAACTCCGATAAATCTATCTCTACTTTCTTGCACCAAGGCATTGTTATATAAACAGGAATCTTCCCCCCCTTCTTGTAGGGTGCTTCAACTATAGCCCATCCTCTAGATTTAATGTGGTATTTAGATCCAATAGTTATCTCTAATGCGAGAGAATTATTAATACTGACAGGCTTTACCATTTTTGATGTAACATTGAGAACTAGCCATGACGGATAATAGTTTCCCGAACTGAACTTGATCGCTGGTATAGGATATTCCTTAGTCGGACTGCAGGGGATTAGACTTTTGAATGTTACATTAGTATTAGACGGATTGTAAAGGTCACCATCCCTAATCACAAGTATGTATCCATTGTATGCGAACTCTATTTTGAGCGTCAAACCGTTATCGAGGTCTATCTTATACTGTCCTGCAACCCATTTTCCCGGAGTAGTGTCAGGCCAGGGTTTAGTGGAATACTCTTTCTTATACCCCTGTGCCTGTACACCATTAGTATTGAAGGAGTTGAACACTTCTATCGTATATGGCTCCCCTCTTATTTGACCTGCTGAAACTCCGAGAACCAGCAAACCATTGAAACTAAAAGACTTCTCAAAATATATAGGAGACTCGAGTAATTGAATAAGCACACCACGGTTATCGTATATAGACGCCCTATATACTGTACCATCATCTCCGGTAATATTAATAGTTGCCTGCTCACCGTTCGATTCTATATATGATTCAAAAACAGTTAAACCTTCCAATAGTGTAACCCACCTTTCAACGAGCACTGCCCCATCTAAATTCTCGGCATTCGACCCGCAGACACCTCTCAACTCATTGAAATTCTTCATCCAAGCACTCAACCTAATAGAGGCTCTAGGTATAACCAACATCGAGTACACAGGGTCTGTCACTGAAAGGTGAAGTTTAAACACAATAATAGAGCTTAACCCTGAGGCTACAATTCTAGACTCCTGCCTCACAATAAGAGGTTTCTGATCTATGAAGCCATATTTGTCAAAGACAACTACAATCATATCGCCTTTACTATTCTGATATGACCCTAGAATAGTATCTAGATTAAAAGCGGCTCTTCCATTATTGTGGAATATGACCTTTAGAACAAAGTCACCAAGCTCACTTACCTTTGTTAGCGAATATGCCACTGTTATTTGCGGGTAACCCGGTACTACCGATTGGTTTAGACTAGGAGGAGTCCACTTCCCGCACTCTAGGCCTGTTTGACCCGTTAAACCTCCTGTACGCCCTCTTGACCCCATAAAGAAGAACACAGCTAATTCTCCAATAATTATAGCTAGAAGGAATGCTCCAAATACCAGTACAATGAACCTTCTCTTATCTACCCGCAACAAGAACCACCATACACTCCGCTAGAGTAAGAATACCTAGTAAATAGTTTATTAACGAAACCCCCGCTTCAAATACCCTTTTTTCTATGAAAACAATCTTAGTAGATTTAAATTACTCGACATTAACCGTTCAAAGTGGAAAGCGTCCGAATGGACGCTAACAATTAGCTAGAGGTGAATATAATGTCTAAGATACCGTGTACACCGGAAGAGATTAAGTTACCTGCTGAGGGTGAACTGATAAAATTTGAAAATGGACACTACGTAGTTCCCGACAAACCAATAATAGCCTACATTGAAGGAGACGGCATAGGACCTGAAATCGTTAATCACAGCATTAATGTGATCAATGCAGCTGTAGAGAAAGCTTACGGAGGCAAAAGAAAGATTATATGGTATGAATTAGCGGCTGGTGAAAAAGCTAAACAACTCTGCGGCGAGCTACTGCCAAAGGGAACCCTTGAAGGGATTAAGGTAACGAAACTAGCTGCAAAAGGACCGCTGACCACACCAATCGGCGGAGGATACAGAAGCCTTAACGTCGCGATTAGAATGGCCCTCGATCTATATGCTAACATTAGGCCTGTAAGATTCTACGGGCAGCCTGCTCCTAGCAAGTACGCTGACAAGGTTGACTTTATCATATTCAGAGAAAACACAGAGGACCTCTATAGGGGGATAGAGTGGGAAATGGGAACCACTGAGGCACTTAAGATCATCGAGTTCGTAAAGAAAGAGTTCGGGGTAGAAATTAGGAATGACTCTGGAGTAGGTATAAAACCTATATCCGAGTTCGCGACAAAGAGGCTTATGAGAAAGGCTTTACAATGGGCTATTAAGAACAAGATCCCGACTGTAACGATCATGCACAAAGGTAACATAATGAAATATACTGAAGGCGCCTTCATGAGATGGGCCTATGAAGTCGCCGTCAACGAGTTCAGGGATCACATTGTAACAGAAGATGAATTGCGGGATAAGTATAACTGGCAAATGCCGGAAGGGAAAATCGTAGTTAACGATAGAATAGCTGACAACATGCTCCAGCAGATAATAACAAGGCCTTGGGACTATAAGATGATTGTAGCGCCAAACATTAACGGAGACTATATAAGCGATGAGGCAAACGCTTTGGTTGGAGGAATTGGAATGGCCGCCGGTCTCAACGCAGGAGACGAGCAAGCAGTAGCAGAGCCGGTTCACGGAACAGCCCCCAAATACGCTGGTAAAGACGTAGCGAACCCCACAGCGGAACTCCTATCAATGAGCCATATGATAAGCCAACTCATGGACTGGAAGGAAGTAGGGCACCTAGTAGAGGAAGCACTCAGAAAAGCCATTAAAGACAAGAAAGTCACCCAGGATCTAACGAGACATATGCCCGGCGTCACACCGTTAAAAGCGAGCGAGTATACAGACGTGTTAACCGGATATATAGAGGAAATGGAACTCTAACCTCTCCTCCTTTTTCCATTTTTAAGATAGTACTTTTAATACCCTTTTTAATACCCCATTCAATTCCCACTAATTATTTATCTACACGAAATATACGCATTTTACACTAGTGGGAAACGAAACACATATAAATACAGGAAAAACCAACATTAACCAACGCACACATAAAAATAAACCCTTAAGAGGGTGATTTAATCGTGAGAAGAAAGGAAAGAGCAATGTCAACTACGGCTATAGCGGCCATTATAGTCATACTCATAATAATTGGTGTAGTTGCTGCTTACTTCGCGACTAAAAGCGGAGGACCAGCCACTACAACCCAGACAAGCACAACTTCACCTATTGGAACGCAGACAACGACGTCAACTGCTCAAGCAAAGTTTAAGGACACACTGGTTATAGGCGTCACGGATAAAGTTACTGATCTTGATCCATCAAACGCTTACGACTTCTACACATGGGAAGTACTCTACAACGTTATGAGTGGACTAGTTAAATAC
Organism: Candidatus Tiamatella incendiivivens; assembly: GCA_015522635.1. NCBI lineage: Archaea > Thermoproteati > Thermoproteota > Thermoprotei > Acidilobales > Acidilobaceae > Tiamatella (SeqCode) > Tiamatella incendiivivens (SeqCode). The sequence goes on from WALW01000019.1 coordinate 28,404, forward strand.
AAGCCTGGAACTTCTCAAATAATCCCAGACCTCGCGACAAACTGGACTGTATCACAAGGTGGTAAAGTATGGACATTCAACCTAAGACACGACGCTAAATTCGCCGATGGAACACCATGCACTGCCCAGGATGTTGTGAGAAGCATTAAGAGGGTAATGACTATACAGGGCGATCCTTCATGGCTTGTAACGTCCTTCGTTCAGGACGTTAAAGCCCTAAACGATTATACAGTGCAGTTTACATTGAAGAAGCCCGTTAGCTACTTCCTCGCACTCCTAGCAACACCGCCATACTACCCTGTAAGCCCGCAATACCCGAATGATAAGATAGTCAGCGACGCTACATGGGGTGGCTGTGGACCGTATATGATTCAGAGTTGGGAGAGGGACGTACAACTAGTCCTTAAAGCGAATCCATACTATTATGGGCCCAAGCCTAAGACTGAGACTATTGTCATAAAGTTCTATAGTGATGCAAACAGCCTCGAACTAGCTCTAAGAAACCATGAGATAGATATAGCTTGGAGAACGTTAAACCCTGAACAAATACAGAACTTTAAGAAAGACCAGAACTTTAAGGTTATAGAAGTTCCTGGAAGCTTCATTAGATATGTTGTGGTTAACACTAAGATGAACCCGACGGATAATGTGCTTGTAAGGGAGGCACTAGCCGCAGCGATAAATAGAACAGATATAGCAAATACAGTATTTCTAGGAATGGTAGATCCTCTCTACAGCATGGTGCCTATGGGATTATGGAGTCACATTGATATCTTCAAAGACAAGTATGGAGACAACAATATACAACTAGCCAAACAATTACTTACGAAGGCAGGATATAGTGAACAGAACAAGCTTGATATAACCCTCTGGTACACGCCGACACATTATGGCGACACTGAAGCAGACCTAGCACAGGTTCTGGCAAGCCAGTGGGAAGCAACTGGTATGATAAAGGTGAACATAAAGAGTGCAGAGTGGAGCCAGTATGTCAGCCAGCTCAGAAACGGCACTCAAATGGTTAGCCTCCTAGGATGGTACCCGGACTACATAGATCCAGACGACTATTTGACACCCTTCCTACATACAGTAGATAACAAGTGGACTGGAACAGGATATAGTAATCCTCAAGTCGACAAACTCCTTGACCAAGCTTCAGTTCTAACAGATCTGAACCAGAGAACACAGTTATACGATCAAGTGCAACAAATACTAGCTAATGATGCACCCTTCATCCCACTGATTCAAGGAAAACTGTTTATGGTAACAACTCCTAACGTTGGTGGCATAACTCTAGGACCTACTATGCTACTCCCATACTATCTATTATACGCTACAGCCGGCTAACCTCATATGTAACCCGCTTTTTTACCAGTTAAACCTTACTTTGTTTTTCAGAGGAAACCGTTTCTTTTAATAACTCCAGATCGACTTGTGGTTAATTAGTTAAAGGGCTTACGGTGGGATCTCATGGCAAGAGGTATTGGGCAATACATTCTAGTTAGATCACTAATGATTATACCAACAGTCCTTATACTGTACACCATAGTATTCTTCATCCTCAGAGTACTACCAGGAGACCCCATCACTGCAATACTTGGAACGAAGAACATTCCACCTGAACAGCTTGCCGCCCTACGGAAACAGCTTGGTTTAGATCAAAGCTATGTTGCACAGTACTTCAACTACTTGTATAATGTAGTCTTCCACTTAAACTTCGGTACTAGTATGGCTATAAGAGGGAGGCCTATATGGGAGGATATAAAAACAAGGTTCCCTAGAACATTAGAATTAACCCTATACGGCTTCACCATAAGCGTTATCCTAGGTGTTCTTACAGGACTCGTCGCGGCTAAGAAGGGAGGTAAAATAGACCTTTCCATGAGGCTCTACAGTATAATAGCTTACACCCTATTCATACCATGGTTCGGACTTATGCTACAGTTAGTATTCGGTATATGGCTTGGTTGGCTACCTACTAGCGGTATACTAGATGCTGGAGTGCATATAAAGCACATTACCGGCATGAACACTGTAGACGCGTTACTAACAGGTAATTGGGTAGGATTCGTAAGCGCTATACGTCACATAATACTGCCTAGCTTAACCTTAGGCATTGTTTTAAGCGGTGCATATACCCGTCTTGTCAGAGCCAATGTTGCTGAAGCTCTTTCCATGGATTACATAAGAGCCTATAGAGTACACGGTATACCTGAGTATAAAGTAACGTACTACGCGTTGAAAAATGCGTTTGTTCCCATAGTTACATTGATGGGCCTCCAGTTCGCCATACTTCTAGGCGGTGCTGTTCTAACAGAGACAACATTCAGTTGGCCTGGAATGGGTAGGTATTTAGTTGAAGCTATTGAGAACAGGGATTACACTGCTATACAAGGGACGGTTATATTCTTCGCCTTCCTAGTGGGATTGATAAGCTTGATCGTGGACGTGGTGTACGCGCTGATAGATCCTAGGATAAAGTATTAGAGGTGATATTAGTGTTCTACGAATACCTCTTGAGACCATTCCGCAAGGCTCCAGCCAGAGCGTTGTTACTCACAGGGCTAGTGATAGTCACTATAGTAATTATTATGGCGATATTCGCTCCGTGGATAGCTCCGTACAATCCTGTTCAGAGGACCCCGGAAAGATTTTCTCCCCCCAGCTGGAAACATCTCATGGGAACCAATAAGCTGGGATACGATGTGTTTTCTAGAATAGTATACGGCTCCCGCGTAATTCTGGAGGTGGTTTTCATCGCAGCAATAATCTCGAGTTCGATTGGTATTCCAGTAGGACTAGTATCCGGTTATTATGGCGGAAAAGCTGATAGAGCACTATCAATGATAATGGACTCTATCTACGCGTTTCCCAGCCTGATACTAGCTATAACAGTGGCAGCCATACTAGGACCAAGCCCTATGAATACCGCTCTATCAATTTCAGTAGTGTACATCCCAACGTACTTCAGAATGGTTAGAGGTAAGGTGATAGCACTAAAAGGAACTCCTCTTATAGAAGCCCTCCAGAGTCTTGGCTTGAAAACGAAAAACATATTACTGAAGCATGTCACGCCGAATATTGCACCCACAATACTCGTGGTATTCAGCTTAAGCGTTGCTGATGCGATTCTTACTGAGGCAGGACTGAGCTTTCTAGGGCTTTCAGTCGTACCACCCACCCCTGACTGGGGTTACGATCTAAGAGTAGGTAAATCATTCCTCACCGGAGGCTATTGGTGGCTCGTATTCTTCCCAGGCTTGATGATAATCTTGCTAGCTATAGGCTTCGCATTGATCGGCGAAGCACTCTCAGAGAGATTTAACATTTCTAGGGAGGTGTAAGGAATGGATACTATTCTAAGCGTCAAAGACCTTTCAGTATACTATTACACATTATCGGGAGTAGTGAGAGCTGTAGACAATGTTAGCTTTGAGCTTGGAAAAGGGGAATGGATGAGTCTAGTAGGAGAATCCGGTTCGGGTAAAAGTACACTAGGGTTCGCCTTACTGAGACTGGTTCCTCCGCCAGGAAGAATAGTATCAGGCAAAATAATACTTGGAGGAACAGGGGTTACTAATCTTCCAGAAGGAGATATGAGGAAGATTCGTGGAAGTAAAATTAGCATGGTTCTCCAAGATCCCCTGACCAGTCTTGATCCTCTAAGGAAGATCGGCGAACAATTGGAGGAGATTTTAGAGGTACACGACATAAAAGATGACGCTGAGAAGGAGCATAGGATCAAGGAGGCCATGAGAAACGTTGGACTCCCCTATGATTATATTGAATATTACCCCCATCAACTCAGCGGCGGTCAAAGGCAGAGAATAGCAATTGCTTCCAGTATAATACTTAATCCCAGCATACTGGTTGCAGATGAACCTACGACAGCTCTCGACGTTATCGTCCAGAGCAAGATAATGGATTTACTCGATGACCTTAGGAGAAACCTTGGCATATCAATTATCCTCATTACACATGACCTGGCTTTGGCTTTAGAGCGTAGTGACAAAATAGCAGTAATGTATGCGGGTGAAATAGTTGAGGAAGCCTCTGGCAAAAGTATTGCCAGTGATCCCTTACATCCGTATACGAAGGGGTTAATTAACAGTATTCCCCGGCTTTATGGACCAAAGAATATCGAGGAGATCCCTGGTTTTCCTCCTGATCTGAGAGATCCTCCTCCTGGATGCAGGTTTCATCCAAGATGTAAGTATGCGATGGATGTTTGTAAGGAGAAGTCTCCGGATTATAGGATGATTGACGGTAGAAAGGTTCGTTGCTGGCTATATTCTAAGAGGGAGGATGGGGAGAATTGAGCCTGCTTGAAGTTAATGATCTAAAGAAATACTTCCCCGTAGAAGGAGGCGTCTTTGATAGAGTACTTGGAAGAGTGAGAGGTTATGTTAAAGCAGTGGATGGAATATCCTTCACCGTTGAAAGAGGAGAGACCTTGGGACTTATAGGCGAAAGCGGCTGCGGAAAGACTACTACCGGGAAAGTTGTTCTACGTCTTCTAGAGCCTACTGCTGGTAAGATAGTTTTTGACGATATGGATATCACTAGATTGAAGGGTGAGGGACTCAGGAGGCTCAGGCGGAGAATGCAAATGATATTCCAAGATCCGTTTGCCAACCTGGATCCGAGAATGCCTGTGGGAGATCAGATTGCTGAACCGCTTATAGAACATGGACTGACGAGTGAAGAGGAGGCTAAGGAGTTCGCGTATAAGATGCTTAGCAGGGTTGGTTTGACCCCGGTGGAAGATTTCTATGAACGTCTTCCTCTTAACTTAAGCGGTGGTCAGAGGCAGAGGGTTGTCATCGCAAGGGCAATGTCGTTAAAACCTGATTTCGTAGTAGCAGATGAAGCCGTTAGTATGATAGATGTATCGATGAGGGCAAGCATAGTGAAACTCCTATTGGAATTCAAAAGAGAACTAAACCAAGCAATGATATTTATAACACATGACATTAGCATAGGCAGGCTAGTTGCCGATAGAATAGCAGTAATGTATCTCGGGAAAATAGTGGAAATAGGTAGAACAGAGGACATCATTAATAATCCAGCCCACCCGTATACTCAAGCATTACTTGCAGCTGTCCCAACAATAGAGGATAAGAAGTTAAAGGTTAACATTAAGATAAAAGGAGAAGTAGCTGACCCGAAGAACGTTCCGCCAGGATGCAGGTTCCACCCGAGATGCCCTTTAGCCTCAGATATATGCATGAAAGAAGAGCCGAGGATGATTGAGATCGGAAAAGATCACTTCGTAGCTTGTCATCATCATATTTAAGGTTCTTTTACTCTCTTCAAATTCTCTGGGTACGGCGGATAAACTACTCCTTTTTCAGTTATGAAAGCTGTTACCAGGTCGGGAGGGGTAATATCAAATGCAAAATTATAGACCGGAACATCCTCCACTGTTATAAAGAGTTTACCCATAACTTTCCTAATTTCAACAGGGTTCCTTTCCTCTATTACAATACTCTCAGGATCCATTGTTGCCTGAATAGTGCTCGTAGGGAGAGCTACATAGAAAGGTTTCCCCGCTCTCTTTGCAGATAGGGCTACCATATAGGTACCTATCTTGTTGGCAGTATGCCCTGTATATATAACTCTATCAGCCCCGACTATTACTACATCAGCCAAGCCTTTCGAGAGAACTAGCCCAGCTGTGTTATCGGTGATTAATCTAACGGGTATTCCTTCCTTCCACAGTTCCCAGACCGTCAGTCTGGCTCCTTGCAGTAATGGTCTTGTTTCATCTGCTATCACACTAATCTTCTTACCGTCATACCATGCATATCTAATTACACCAAGGGCTGTCCCGAAACCGCTTGTTGCAACAGCACCTGCATTACAGTGAGTTAGGACAGTCATGCCTTCTTCTAGGAGTTTTGATCCATGCCTCCCCATCTCGATGTTAGAGGTTATATCTTCAACCATAAGGTTGATAGCTTCGTTTTCAACTGCAAATCTTATCTCATCGATATCGCCTTCTTCCGAGGCTTTCCTTGCAGCATTCCATATCTTGTCAAGTGCATAGAACAAGTTGTAGGCAGTAGGCCTTGTGTTTCTAAGTACGTTATATACTTCCCTAAACTTCGAAATGAAATCATCTATGCCTGTAGTTTTTAACCGATACGCTGCTGCGGCCATTCCGAATCCTGCCGTAACGCCTATAGCTGGTGCTCCTCTGACTTCCATGTCTTTGATTGCTATAGCTATTCTCCGATAATCCCCTGACTTATTGTAAACCTCTTCGTGTGGTAGAAGCCTCGTATCAAGCCATTCCAATTCCTTCTTATCCGAATGCCATATTAATGGCTTTATTTTTAGGAGCTCACCGTATTTATTGAATAAGTCATCTAGTGCCGACATTTTTTCCACCTTTAATCTAGGTATTGTATTTTTTATATTTGGTTTAATGGATATTATAACTGTGAATCTCATATCCTATGTAGTTAACAGTTCATAACAAGAAATGTCTAGAACCACAAGGGGGGGGTTAATTAATGGAAAACCATGTGGAAACCGTTCAGATCAAAGCTGAAATAGAATCAGATAAACTAAAGGTTATTGAATGCTTATCTGAAAGGCTATGTAGCAAACTAGAAGAGTACGGGAAAATTCAGGATAATGGTCTAGACGTATATGAGGCAGGATTCCTTGCCTATAAAGGCCTATTAGAGGTTAACGGTAAAACGGGAGAGGATGCTTTTGAAAAGATTCTTCCTCTAATCGATGACTTCCTCGTATTCCAGGTTTACCTAGACCTTAGAAAGAGAGGCAAGAGAGTCATAAGAGGTCCCATCAGGAGATCCCTTCTATTAATTGAAGGATCCCGTATCTATGAGATCCATGTACTAGGGGAAGGAGAGTTTACTACGCCGAAGGATATTGTAAAATTAGCTGAATATAGTAGCGTTAATGCAAGACATCCTGTTGTCGCAATAGTGGACTCCACTGGTATAATAACCTATTATACGATGAGAAAGAGTGATTCGATAAGATAGGTGTAAAATAAACTTCGGGTGGTAGAAGCAAGATTAGAGTTGACTCCGGAGAGAATAGGAGAATATAGGTATGGGCCAAGTAGACTTCCATTGCTCGCGATAGTTGATGCCCACAAGGGTGATACTATAATTGCCTAGGGATTAGAGAAGTTAATTCGATTCAGCATCGTTAAAGGTGTTCTAGAAGGAGAAGGTTTTTTATATTGAGGTTTTAGAAGTGGCTCTCCTTTCTATTTTGTGAAAGCGGTTAAAGTGTAGTAGACGCCGCTTCTCCTAGCAGATTCACAACTCCGTTAACACCGTACTCTCTCAGGAGCCAAGGGGTAATGGCTAACCGTAAACCTTTACTTTGCAGGCACTTGTATATATTGTAACCTGATTTACGCAGATTCCTGAATACCTTATTGATTTCACTGTGCAATAAACATACTATAGGTGTCTCTACATTATGGGGAACTGAATAATCATATTCAGATAATTGTTCAACTATGCTCTTAGAGGCGTCCATCAATTTAGAAGCTAGTGACTCGATCCCGCCCTTATCCTCAATTCTTGCAAGACTTAAAGCTCCAGCGATAATGGTCCAGCCTGGTCTGGTTCCCAGTAACCCGAACTGCCTACCACTTGGAATATATTCAGCTTCAAAGAAAAGATTCTCTAATAAGTCTGGGGTTGAAACGAATAAAAACCCTGAGGGTGAGGGTGCCTCTGGAATCTTATGTAAATCTACAGTGTATGTCCTAACACAGTCATCTAATACTCTTGGAATCTTATGAGGAGTAAGACGTTTTTGTATTACGCCGGCAAAGGCACCGTCAACGTGGACTTTGGCGCCTAACCTACACGCAGTACTTGCAGCTTCTAACACGGGATCTATAAATCCTGTTTCAGTAGTGCCTATGGTTAACACGAGTAGGGATTTATCGTCCAAAGCATCCTCGAGTAAGTCGATCCTAGGAATATATCCTTTCTCTACAGTCAACCTAACGGGTTTCATTCCAAGGATCTCGGCAGTTTTCCAAATACTATAGTGTGCTGTTTCAAATGCAACAATCTTGCTAGCTCCCTTGATCTTAGCGAGGAAAGCTGCGAGAAAGTTACCTTCGGTCCCACCACTAGTTGCCATTCCAGGATATTTACTGGAAAACATCCATTCTGAGAGTTTCTTAGATATGTATTCTATGGCCTTTCCGGTTGCTGGAAAGTCATTCAAGTCCCCTAGATTTTCATCGATAAACCCTATAGAGTCTCTGATTATCTGGGGGTCCGGATGGGGTATCATTCCTCCCAGAACCGTTGGACCATTGAGTTTCTCTTCTAATAGTGTTTCCAGTAGTTTCTTGTATTCTCCCAAACCCGGATCCCCCTATATATCGCACACCTGGATATAATCGGGGTGTATATAGTGTTATTAATAATAATGACCCATTCTAGTAAGAACCAGGTGAACATTAGTTTGGTTTATATGATCAGGACTATAACTGTTCATGTGTCCCAGAAAATTCTAGATAATACTGGTAAACTGAAGGATACTGTGGAGAGTATTGCTTTGAAATTAATGGAGGCGGCTGATAGAGTTCTTAGCGAGACCGGTTTGAAGACTGGAATGGTTAGAGTCACGCTTCCGGATCCGCCTCAAGATCGGGCTCTCGAAATTGCTAAACATGCCAACGTAGAAGAGGGGGATAATAGTTTCCTCGTGTCCATGGGTAATGTGCCTGTTTATCATCCCCTCCTAGAAGACATAGTGTTCGAAGCTGTTTCCAAAGGTTTGTTTATATCAATATTGAACCGGCCGCCGTTAGAGGATTCTGTTATAAAATTCTCTAAACTGATCCATAAACTCTCACATACCGATATAAACCTCCCTACTCGGGTGGGCTTCAACGTGTATGGGAGACCGGTTTATACGCCTTATTATCCATTAAGCAGCAGTCCTGGTGATAGAGACTTATTCTCTATAGCTCTAACGTATCCCAACTATCTAAGAGGAGTGATTGAAAGGAGGAATACGAAAGAAGCCGAAAAGGAGTTGTCTAATATAGTTGCTAGAGTGGAAAATGCTGCTAGAATCGTTAGAGAAGTAACAGGAATAGAGTATTTAGGAGTAGACCTCAGTCTTTCCCCTTGGATGGATGAAAGTGTCGCCAGGCTAGTTGAAGCAATTTCAGGTAGAAAAATCCCTGAAGCAGGAAGTGCTTATGGAGTATTCGTGCTAAATACACTGCTCTCCAACACAGCTGATAAGATTTTGTCTACAGGTTTTAATGAAGTTCAATTGCCTTTAGCAGAGGATAATATATTGAAGGAGAGGGGGCGGGAAGGATTACTTACAGCGTCAAGTATGGCCCGCTTGACAGGTGTCTGTTTAGCTGGTCTTGATTTGGTAGTTGTTCCTTCAGATATTGAGAAAGTCAGGGATTTGACTCTTGAAGTATTCAGTTATTCTCTGACGAAAAACCGTCCCCTAGGTGTTAGGATAGTTCCCGTGGAGCAAGAGCCTGGGAGTATTGTCAGGTTTGAAAAGTTCGGTGAAACTCCTGTTATACCTTTCTAAATATAGATAGAGCTAATGAGCTCTCCGGGAAACCTCTTCACTTACTTTCTTCATCGTCTTTATAGTCTTCCACAGTGTTGGCTGTACCCATAATATCCATGCAGGTACATTTCTAATGAACTCGTATCCCTCCCTCCAGTCCGATAATCCTAGCTCTTTTGCTAGATCTTCAAGGCTCATTTCCCTATGGACATATTCTCTTAGTACATTAAGCACCTCCTCGTCTATGACTATCTCTTTCTCTCCTACTTTGACAGCGTATACCTTTTCTTCACTCACCTTGTCACACCGGTGAAGGATAGAGTATGATAGAGAATATAAATACCACTCTCGGAGCGAGTAAAAGAAATAAATCGCCCTATCCAAAGTGTTGGTATGGGTAAGGGGCCGTCGTCTAGCATGGCCAGGATGCGAGGCTTGGGCCCTCGTGGTCCGGGGTTCAAATCCCCGCGGCCCCACCAGTAACTCTCATAAATATATTCTGGGTGGTATTCAGTGGCTAAGGTCAGAATCTCAATACTGGTGGATAACTCTATTCCATTACCAACGAAGATGCTAGGTGAATACGGGTTTTCCGCATTAGTAGAAGATCTTGAGCATGATAAAAGAATACTGTTTGACACAGGTAGCACTGGGAAGCCTTTGCTCTATAATTTAGGTGTTATTGGAGTAGACCCGGATGATATAGACTACGTAGTACTGAGTCACCGTCATTATGACCATACAGGTGGATTAAAAGAGCTTCTCCAGAAAAGATCATCGAGTATAACTATAATATCACATCCAGATCTATTCGTCCCAGCATATACTAATATCTTGGATGGAGTTCTAAGGGATATAGGCATACCATTTACGAGAGATCAGTTGGAGTCGTTAGGAGCTAAGTTTCTCTTCTCCCGGGAGTCTGTACAGATAACACCAAATGTTAAAACAATGGGTGAAATACCTAGGGATGCCGGCCCCAGTCATACTAGTGGTATGGCTAGGGTTATAGATGGTAATGTAGTTGAGGACAGCTTACCTGATGATACTGGTGTGGGGATAATTACTGGAAAAGGCGTTGTCGTCATGACGGGATGCGGGCACTCTGGTGTCGAAAATATTATGAGCCATGCTGATAAGCTGTTCGGGAATGTCTACGGCTTAGTTGGCGGTCTTCACTTGTTGGGCGCTAGCGAGTCGAGGCTAAGGGAGGTTTCATCGTATCTAGCTGGTAGAAATCTTGGTCTCCTAGTCGCTGGGCATTGCACGGGACCCTTAGCTCAATGGCTGCTCCTTAATGCTGCACCGAATGCATATAGGATTGGCGGAGTTGGTTTTTCAATTGAAATCTAATTATTTATTTTTTTAACTTTCTTTATTTGTATATAAAATAATATCATAAAATTTTTAACACTTCAACTTCATTAACATAATCAAATATAGGAACACTGTAAGGTGGTTAAAATGCCTCTAACCACATTCGAGGAAGAAATCTATCTGAGAGTCCTTACAGGAAGAATAGTGGGGAAAGCTGCCAGCGACCTAGGAGTGAATAAGTTAGCAGTAATTGCTCCAGGAAACATTATTTGCAGTAGTATAGCAGCAGCCACAGAAGCCTCCTTCATAGACTGCAGCGGAGGAGTCACTTATCACTTCCTTGTAAAACCAGGTGAGAACGAGGCGGAGTTAGCGGAGAAACTAGTATCATTCAACCCTCAGACTACACTCCTACAGTTCGGAGGAGAAACCCCGATCGAAGATAATGTGAAAAGCTTTGTAAATTTAATGAAGCAAATTGCGAAAAGGAACCTGCCAGGCGATATAATAGTACATGTCAGAATATTTGCTGCAGGAGGATTAATTGAAGCTGTGAAAGACGCTGATGTCAAAAAGTACCTATCTTCGAGAAACGTTTTCATATACACTGTCGACTTCGATAAAGGGAAAGTTATATTGAACAAAATCAAGTTAAACGACGAGATTAAATTAGTTGCGATCAGCGAGTACCATTTGACTCTAGAACACGCAGACCTACTTAATAGAAGCTTGAAAAACCGGGGAATACGTTTCCAGTAAACCACGAATCACTCCTTTCTCCCCTCCTATAGCCAGTAAATTACATCCCGTACCTAAACGAGAGAATCGCTAGTCAAAATAGATTGGTCTTCTACCCTTCAAATGTACCTGTATTGACACATTGATAGCCTACTGTTCAGCTAATTATAATAGTCTTTAAAAGGAGGCTCAAACATCTTTGTTAATCATTGAATGAGGTGTAAAGTTTGAAATATAACGTTCAAACAAGCAATGGCGGGTTTGTTGAAATAGAAGAAAAGAACTCCGTATTAATAACTATTGGAGCAATTATTTCCGGGTTAACTGCACTTATATTAATCATAGAGGGACTCCTCGTTTTCAACCAGAATACTGGAACAGGACTCTCCTTCTTTATAGCCGGTATAGTAGCAGGAATATACACTGCCGTTTTGTCTCACCTAAAACATAAAGCTGACATGAAGCCGAGTGAAGCCCTCATATCAACAGTATCCGGCAGCTCAGTTAGAGTTTGGAAAGATTCTAGTATATGGATATCCATACTTCTAGCATTCATATATCTCGGTATACTAGCGTCACTAGGACTACTAGGATACGGTTTCTACGCGTACAAAGTTAATCCCGTAGCAAGTGAATCGTTCATTACAATGGGCATTCTAGGCCTTATAACAGGCGTTATCTTCGCTAGAATCTTCGGATTTCTAAGGACAAAACTAGAATTCAAGGGTGAAAAAGTTATAACAGTTGCCAGTAGCGGAGATAATATAGAATTATATAAAGACCGGTCAGTTTGGCTGACAATAGGGTTTATAGTCACGCTCCTAGGTGGAATAGCCTTTATAATTATACCTATCCTATCACTATTAGGGTTCATGTCGTTCTCACCGATACCACTATTAACTAAGCCAGGTCATATACATAGTGCAGCGCACGATTATCTCACCGGATTTAGGGAATGGACGGGAATTCTAGGGTTGTTTATATATGGTATAGTATTGCTAGTTAATGCAGCAGTATTGAACTTCCTAAGAGTTCGAACCCAGATAAGGCTTTACAATAAAGTTTGAACTCATTCCACTTAAACCCTATCTTATGTCATTATTTTATATTGTACCCTGGAAATGTAGACCCGGTGAACTCCTTGGAAATTGCCTTTGGACCAGTCCCTAGTAGGAGGCTGGGGCGTAGTTTGGGTGTTAATAATATTCCGCCAAAACACTGCAGTTACTCTTGCATCTATTGCCAGCTTGGCAGGACTCGTTGGCTTGAGGCTACTAGGAGGAGTTTTTACGACTGGAGATCCATCTTTGATGCTGTGAAGAGTAAAGTGGAGAAAGTCAGTTTAGAGAATATTGACTATGTAACATTCGTACCGGACGGAGAGCCTACACTTGATATTAATCTAGGAAAAGAAATTCAACAAATAAAGGAAAATATCAATGCTAATATAGCAGTCATCACTAATGGCTCACTCCTATGGATGGAAGATGTGAGAAACGATTTATTTAACGCTGACTGGGTTTCTGTTAAAATAGATGCAGTATCCAATGAGATCTACAAGAAAATAGATAGACCCCATCCTAGCCTAGACTTGAATAGTGTCTTAAACGGCGTACTAGAATTTGCCTCTTCATACTCTGGCACCCTAGTCACTGAGACAATGTTAGTAGCTGGTGTAAATGACAGTGTTGAAGAGTTAGATAGTATAGCAGGGTTCATTGGAAAAGTGGATCCGACAATAGCTTACATAGCTGTCCCAACAAGACCTCCAGCTGAGCCTTGGGTATCACCTCCCAGCGAGAAAACAATTCTAATAGCATATAATATATTCACTGACCATCTAGGCGATAAAGTTGAGTTATTGATTGGCTTCGAAGGAGGGGAATTCAACATTGACCCGGAAAAACCTGTCGAAAGTATTCTAGGAATAATTAGTGTTCATCCTATGAGAATAGATGTTTTAGAGAAACTCTTAGAAGAGAAAAGCTTGAATCCAAAAACTATACTAGAGGAAATAGAATCCTGTGGAGACGCGTTAATAGTAGAGTACAGAGGAAAAGCATTTCTGGTTAGAAGGCTAAACCGGTAAGAAACCTTTATGTCATAGATACATCACTAATTGAAATACGGGCTCAGGGTGTTGAAACAAGCAACCAGTATAGGAATCCTTGCATTGCTAATGATTTTGCTGGCATCAAATTCAATAGACACATATTCTCAATCATCATTAACTCCCAATGAACTAGAACGTCACGCACCTTTACTGGGAAATATTACTGTGAGTATCGAGGAATTACAGAAAATACTAGCAACACTAAACACAACATCCTCTAATCCCGAGTTAAACCAAATACTGGAAGACATGAATAATAGTCTACAAACCAGGAACTATGAGAATTACGAGAAAGCAAGAGAAGCACTCAACTTGTACCTCCAAAACTTAACCCAACAGGAAAATGTTCCATTTGACATAAATACCATTGAGAAACTCGCCCTTCTAGCTTCTACATTTCTTAATGAGACTAATGGATCAGTTGACATGGCTAAATTCGCTCAACTATTATCGGATCTCTCAGAAAACAAAGGCAGGAATTCCATTAGCTATGGAACAGACCTTAATCGAATGCTAAACAGGACTGGTAGTGAACAGCAAGGAAGCCAGCAGTCGAGTACACCTAAAATACCTCAAGTACCGAGTTTTACAGGTAAACCTTCGATAAACTTCTCATACGGGATTAGCTTGTTGGATATCCTTAAGTACTCGATTTTAATCGGCCTACTTGCAAGTGGAGTATACCTACTTTACAGGTACAAACATTACATAAATGCAAAACTATCATTCTTAACTGGGAAAATTGTGAACAGATTCAAATACAGGATATATAATCCTCAGAATCCTAAAGAGGCTATAATGCTCTGCTTCCAACAACTCGTAAAAATATTTAGCTGGCTCGGATACCCTATGAACTCCTGGGAGACGCCTCGAGAATATCTTAGTAAAATAAGATTACCACCCCTAGTTGAGACGCGGGATACCATTGTAGAGTTGATTGAGAAGGCAAAGTACTCGCCACGGGAACCGACAGGAAGTGACGCAGAGAAGTGCAGAAACATTCTTATGAGGGTGGAGGAAAGTGAACTTTAAGACATTTATCCTTGGCCTCTTACTGGTTGCATTAGTGGCCTCTATATATTCCGCTCCCAAATCATTATTCATCAATATAGCATTTGAGGGAACCCCTTCTCCATACAATACCAATTGGCTTGGCACCAGCGATCTCTACAATCTACTTACAAGAGAAAACTACACTGTATACTCCCCAACTACATGGGGTCAACTCCTAGAGTCCATTAACAAGTCAGAAACTAATAATGTTATCCTAGTTTTCATATCGCCAGACTATCCCATCTCCACCAATGAAGCAACCGAACTATTCGGCAGTATCAGAAATCGAAACGTTTCACTTCTAGTAGGAGACGAAAATATAACTAGCAACCAGTTACTAAGCCCACTAGGAATAAAAGTAACGGGTAATCTTTTAAAAGGGCCAGATGGCTCACCATACGATCCTGCTGTACTGAATGTTCCATCCATCTATACATTCTCCTGGAAGGAGAATAGTATACAAAAATTCACATTAATGCTTAGCATAGCATCAAACATATCTCTCAACAAGTATTATAAAAACGCTATTCTATCCGTGGACTATAAAGGACGCCTGATCGGGGTATTCATACCCTCTAATACTGGAAGCGAATATAGGAGTATAGCTGTTTTCGGTGACGGCACCATTTTCCTCAACACGGCATTGAGATCCTCCACCAGAGAAATGAACTACACTCGTTTTGCATTAATCGTTTTCAAGGCATTATCCCATGGAGATGATCCTAAGAATGTAACTGTTATAATTGATTCATCCCATTACCACAAGTATATTCCCCAAATCCCCCAAAACGCTAATACTACAGAAGCAACAGAATCGTACTTGAAAGTGCCTCTACCAATAATGCTTCATCCTGCAATGTTGACATACTTCTTCCTCGTGCTTGAGAAGGGGGCGGAACGGGAGTTTCTGTCATATCTAGCTAAGATGCCCTTGCTAAGCGTCCCCATAGTAGGATTAGCATCCTATCTAGCTTACAGGCTTTTGAAGATGGGCTTCCCATACGAGTCGGTTGATGACGATAAAGACTATACTATATCAGAGGTAACAGTACTAACCCAATCAAGATATAGGCAGACAATTGTTTCAGCAAAGAAATTGAGCAAGGATGAAATCAGGAAGGCATTATACAACCTTAATTTCATATTAGACGAGGTGTTTAAAGAACATTTTGGGATTACTCTCAAAGAAATTTCTCAAGATCCCCCCAAAGCTGAAGCTGTTGGGAGGATCCTCAACCTTAGCCCGGTATACCTCCTTGATTTTTCTAGGTGGATGGTTTCTTATAGGGATAAATATGAAGGTAAAAGAAGGTTTACCCCACTAGTGTTAAGGTGGAGTAAGACGTTGGAGAACCGGGCTCGTGAGGCCGAGTTTATACTTGAGAAACTCGGCTACACGCTTGAAAGCAGCAAAAAAGGTTTTAAGGGTGTAGAATATGGCGTCAGGAAATACTAGTATTCCAGACCCGACCATAGGTAAAGAATTCTCTACAAAGGTACTAGGAGAAGTGGAAAAGGTTGTAGTAGGAAAGCGGGAGGATATAATGATAATGCTTTCCTCTCTAATCGCCCGCGGGCATATCTTACTAGAAGGTGTCCCTGGCATAGCTAAAACCACCATGGCTAAGGCAGTCTCATCTGCTCTAGACTTGTCTTTCAAGAGAATTCAGTTTACACCAGACCTTCTTCCCTCTGATATAGTGGGGACAATGGTCTACGACCCTAGAAGCGGTGATTTCCGCCTCCGGAAAGGCCCTATATTTACAAACATAATCTTGGCAGATGAGATAAATAGAGCTAGCCCCAGAACTCAATCCGCCTTACTTGAAGCAATGCAGGAAAAGCAGGTTACAATAGAAGGAAACACATTGCCTCTGCCTGAACCCTTCATGGTGATTGCAACGGAGAACCCTATAGAGTTAGAAGGAACTTTCCCCTTACCAGAAGCGCAAACTGATAGATTCCTAGTCAAACTCGAAATAACTTATCCTACGAGAAACGAGCTGATGGATGTCCTGAAAAGGCTTAGAGAAATCGAAGAATGGCCCATTAAACCTGTTGCGGGAAAAGAAGAACTCTCATCTCTAATGAATAATTTATGGAATATTCACGTCTCAGAAGAACTTCTAGAATATATCGTTGACATAATCGAAGAGACTAAGAAGCATCCCTCTGTAAAGCTAGGCGGTTCTCCTAGAGCAGCTATATCATTGCTCCAAGTATCAAGAAGCCTTGCCTTTTTAAATGGAAGGGAATATATCATACCGGATGACATTAAAAAGGCAGCCAAACCAGTCCTTGTTCACAGAGTCATACTTAAACCTGAAGCAGAAATAGAAGGACAAACATCTAGTCAAGTTATCGATGAGGTATTGAAAAAGGTTCCCGTGCCATGATGGGAAGTATTGGTAAATGGGGTCTAACTAGGAGAGGAAAAGGAATCCTCATAGCATCCGCCCTATTATATGGTATGGTATTCATTGTCCCCGATAGTGCTGTCTGGTCGACAACAGCTATTGCATCATTCCTCGTTATATTCCTCCTTACCTCCAAGATAGTTTTTGAATTCAAAATTAGAGCAGCATCGGATCTAAAACCACTAAGAATATTCAGTAGACCAGCTATTGAAAATAAGCTATTGGACGTATCGGTTAGACTAGTCAATGACTCGGTAACTCCTTTAGAATCTATCGAAATACACGATTCGTACCCCCCTATGTTCAAGCTTATTGACGGTTCCAGCATAGGTGTCATACTTGTACCCTCAAAAGGTTATGTTGAATTATCGTATAAGGTTAACCCGGTTCTTGGAAGACATTGCTTTAAGGGTCCCATAATTAGAGTTCGGGATCCTGCAGGCCTTTTTTCGGAGGATATAGAATTAAATGCTGAGAATTGTATCATGGTGCAACCACTCTATGAGCCGATCGTGAAAAAGACTATCCTTCCAGGAGCAATTTACATGCCTGGTGGAAGATCCGTCTCTAGACGAAGGGGAATTGGAACCCAATTCATTGAGACTAGAGAATATGTACCCGGAGACGATTATAGGCTGATAGAATGGAAAGCCACCGCAAGGACGGGAAGGCTTATGGTTAAGGAATTCGAGCAGGAAACTAGTTTAGAAGTCATCCTAGTATTAGACACGAGGAGTTCCATGGGATACGGTACTATTGGAAAAACTAAGTTCGAGTACATGGTCAGGGGTGCAGCAGCTATTGCCGATCATCTTATTAGAAGGGGAGATCTCATTGGACTTGCATATTCCTCGAAAGAAAGGGCAGTTATAGTAAGACCTGCTAGAGGTAGAACTCACATATTTTCTATAATAAGAACTTTATCCGCTGTTGACTGGCCGCATAATGATTGGTCACCTGACTTCCCGCGTCTTGTTAAACAAGTATTCACAAGCATAGGAAGTAGGGGGAGGAGGCTATACATTATTTTCAGTGATTTAGAGATGGGTGAAGAAGAGTTCGATGAACTTATAGATATTCTAGTTAAAATTCGAAGCCTAAGAAATGATATCATAATCATATCTCCCTTTACCCCTTATTTCGAGTTAGAGGGGTTGCGCGGAATACAAGGATTAGTCTACCGGCTATATGCGTCACGTTCTGTTAAAGAGAGAGAAGCCCTTGTAATGAAACTGATGAAGCTAGGTATAACTGTAGTGAATGTCGGTCCTGAAGATTTTGTCTCAAAAACATTATTGCGTATTGAAGCTTTGAGAACGGGTGTAACTGGCCTTGGTTCTTAGAACAAGGAAAGTGATTCCACTGGTCAGCATCGGGAACTTGAAAAGAAAATATATTAACAGACAGGTATTAATTATAGGAATAGGAATATTATTCCTCCTAGCAATAGTGAGTTATACCTCATATATTCTCTATATCGATATCAAAATAGGGTATACTCCACATACTCCTCCCTTAGATATGCTCTCAAATCAAGTGATTTTCCATGCTCCTCTTCTCGGAAGCATTTCCACTGCAAAATTATTCATTTTGACGATAAGAGCCCTCTCCCTCCTAGTAATTTTACTTGAACTAGTAGTCATTCTTAAAGGAGAAAACACTGGGCGAATAATAGTATTGTTATATGGTCTCCTGCTTTTAGCTCTAGGATCGGGTAGGGTGGGATTCCGGGAAGTATACCTTATCCTATTGACCACACTAATACTACTGTACCTTCACCCATTCACACGTGGTTGGAGGCAGATACTAAGAAAACGTGTACCTAGAATCGGAATGAAAGGATCTCTCCTACTCACAAGTTTCACTATAATTCTATACTATGTTTTACCTATTGCACTTTCTATAGGAACTGCCGGTGTAATTGTTGGATTATCTGAAGCGGTTAAAGCTAAGCAACTGAGTGTTCCTCCTCCACTACCTGATATTTGGAGCGTTTTCACGGAGTCCCGGCTTGCAATTCTAATAGTATCTCTCGTGGTTATAGGTATATTCTCCTGGTTCATAAGGGAGTTTGGTGAGACGCTAATTAATCTCCTACTATTAACTCCTGAGGAAGCTTTTAGGAGAATTAAGGGCATTATTAGAAGAGATATCCTAGAGTTGGAGATGGATAAAGCCTGGCACCAATCAATTCCAATAGGATTATTCGTAGCAGTCGCATCAATTTTTGCATATGGATATATAGTTATAATTTCAGATAGAATCAACTATGTTTTCCAGCAATGGTTTGGCAGCGCTCCCAGGTATATCCCTGAAATCTTAGGTTTAGGATTTCTAATATTTGCATGGGGCCTCATACGAAGAGAGTTCAGAAGAATGTTCACTCTGAAAGGAAAAGGAGGGTTCAGTGTGAAATCAATGGTAACACTCCTTGGACTCTTAGCTTTGATATTTTACTACTGGTACAAAGGCCAAACTACCTTGGATCCCATCTATTACGCACTCGGTCTCAAAGAACCTTCGGTTAATGGGGACATCATACGTAATTTGGGGTTATGGCCTAGTAACTTTTACGATAAACTTGAAGGTATGTTTAAAAGTTTCGAGTCCACAGCTAGATTGGTGGTTAGGTTCCTATGGGGGTAAAAATTAGTAGTGACATGATCAAGGAAGGAATACTAGCCACTATATCGGTATTTCTACTTGGGAGTAGCATTTACTTTTTCCTGTTAAGCATAAACCTCGCTGTGAGCCAGCCACCTAATATAACTGCATCACTATTAGCAGCCTTGATAGGCTTTTCAGTACTATCCGCTGGTGTAACGATACTTAAATCCTGGACTGTAGCAAGGGCAGCTGAGAAAATACAGGTATAGAATTCTATCATATTACCTTGCAAGATATGTGTATTAGACTGCCTCTTATATCATGGTAACCTCGACCAAGTTTTATCTCATGGAACACCTTTTCATGGTCAAGAATTATACTCGTTTCCAAATGAGTTAAACCTGTTGAGGCTAGGTATTTTGGTGGTAGCGATAAGCTGGGGCCTATCTCTATCCTGTATTCAGCATTTTTTGATAGATTTAATATTAGATCTACGTCTGGTCTAGAAAAAGCGGCACCTGTAATGTATACCACTTTTGCCTTTGGAAGAACTTTATAGGCATAGAAATCAGGAAGTATATATCTTCCTGACTGCCACCTGTCGAGTATGTATACCTTGTATCCTTCTGACTCATACAAGTTTGGTATTTTCTTTAGTGCACCTATAAAAACTACAATATCATTTCTACTTAAAGAACCAAAAATCCTATCAACAAGTTCCTTCTTACCACAATCCGTTTTACCCAGATAATATTGCCCAATAGCATTGAAGGCCGCCTGTCCTAGAGTTCTCTCCGCAATACAATCGGATGAAAGAAGTGGAATGAAATTCCATATCCTTGCAAAATCTCTCGCCGATGGAGTGCATTTTTCCTCCATCACATAACTATAGGCAATACCCACTTTACCGCTCGAGAGCTTAACAGCAGAATACCTAGCGCCAATAACATAGTCGTCTACAAACATATCCAAGGCTTCAGGAGTAGTTGATTTAATGTTATCAATTACCTTTCGCCAAAATATAGTGTCTAAAAAACCTATTACCCGAGGATTTTTTTCTCCCATTTTTGAAGCCTCTTTTTGAAAGACCGTTTAGTTTTATCTCTATATGCATACTCTCCCAGTGAGGCAACAATAAAGCTAGCAATCATCGTGTAGAAACTGGAGGCATTAGCAGTATACAGGCTATACAAGTATACGGTAAGTATTGATAGAACTATTAGTAAGCTTAGAATTATTATAATACTTTGAGAAGCGTTGATCCGATCTGATAGTTTATAGTGATAGAGAATGACACCCATGTTTCCACCCAGACCTATCAATGAAAATACGCTTGAGCCTATAATTATCCTGACAGCCATTGAAGTAGCTTCAATTAAACCCATTCTATCCTCTTTCCCTCATCTCCTCCTTCACCAGGTTATGATAGAGGTTTATGAGATACTGAATTTATAGATCCCGTTAAATTCGTCCAGCGATATTCTCCCTTTTCCCACGAGATATTTCAAGTGGCTGAGAGCCTCTCCTATAGCAAAATATTTCTGCGCTATTGGGAATTCACTCCATTTTTTGAATGCTACATCCCAGGTCATTTGGGATGCTACCTCATAAGCTGTTAACGGTTCCTTCGACTTGTCTAGGATTCCTAGTACCTCTCCGAGCCTATGATTATGATGAACCATTAATTCACTGATTCTCTTTTTTGGATCCTCTATTACTTCACGATGCCCTGGATAAAGCCTAACCGGATTTAGCTCTGAGAGCTTTCTTAGGGATTTAAGGTAATCGTTAAGGGGATTTGTTGACCAGTCTATTAGAGCTATATTCGGTGTTATATTAGAGAGTACTGTATCACCGATAATGTACTGGCGATCTCCTATGTGGATAGCCATGCTTCCTGGCGTATGGCCCGGTGTATGGATCACTTGGAATGTACAGTCTCCTATTGTGAACTCTTCGGGTACTGGTTGTGGTTCTAACGCTCTTAGGCTTCGGAAAACGTCTATTCTACTCATTGCAGGATGCTTCTTATCAAGGAGATCAACCTCTTCTCTTGGCATTCCTCCTTTACTAAAAACGTTCTTCATAACGTCTAGTACATGAGGCCATTCATCTACCATTCTTAGGATATGATTTCTATCATCTCTATGCATGTACACCTCATCTGGGTTAAGGTGTGGTGTAGCAGCTACGTGGTCTACGTGGAAATGTGTTAGAATAACGATTAGATGACGTGGGAAATTATTCCTTTCTAAGTAGCTCATTATGTTTGATGCTCCTTCCATGGTCATGCCTGGATCGAAAAGAACAGTCCTTGACCCGCAGTTTATTATATACGTATTGATCGTTTTTAATGCCGGGATAGGGATTTCATTGACTAATCTGTGCAAACGTATGGTCATTGATTCCACCAATTACGTTAAAACATAATGCCATCCTAAACAATATATTGTTACTATATTATTCATAAGACAGGATGCAATCGCTTATTTGTATCTGCTAGATGCCGGATATACGCCTCTTCGCCCAGCTAGTTGGTGGTAAGGGTTATGATTAGGAAGTCGACTTGCTGGAAAAGCTGCCATTATATGGGACTTGTAGAGCACTTCTAAGCAGCCATCTTAAAGCTATGGTGAACATAACGACAATTCTAATTTCTTATAGAATGGCGTAGAACTTCTAAAACGAATTGGCGTATTTGGCAGTTGCCTCTAACTTGTTTGTTAGACTAACACAGGATTAGCGCACCCCCAGATATCAAGAATCATTAATGAATAAGTGTATATCTGGAGGAGAGCCTGTTTATAACAGGATGTGGATAAAACCTATTTTCTTGTCATCCTATATAAATCGTAGCAAAGCACGCCTCTTATCCTACGCATGAAATAGAAGACAAACCAGATATATAGTGTTAAGAAAACTAACCAGAGTTGTGGTGCTCTGATTTGATATCACTCTTCGAGACTAATGAGAAGGTGAAGTTCATTAAGGATTTCTCTAAGATGACGATGGGGAATGATCCTTGCCATGGATGGCCTCATGTTGAGAGAGTCGCCGCCTATGCGTTAAAATTAATAGGAAACGATGACTCTATAGATTACGAAGCACTCGCTATTGCCGTTCTACTACATGACATAGGAAGATTCTACCAGAGTGACCTTCACCACGCCATTACTAGTTCGAAGATATCGGAAATACTATTACGGGGACTTGAATACCCTGATGACTTCATTGAAAACGTCTCGCACGCCATTATAGCACATAGTTTTTCTCTAGGAGTAACAGCTAAAACCAAGGAAGCCATGATTTTGAGCGATGCTGACAAACTAGATGCTATAGGAGCTATTGGAATATACCGTGTCATTTATACCAGTGGGTTATATCACAGGAGTTTCTCTGACTCCATTAATCACTTTGGAGAGAAGATAACAAGGCTCAAGGAGAAATTGTATTTGCCAGAATCAAAGCGGATTGCAGAGGAACTCCATAGAAGAGTGGAACTCTACGTGAAGTGGCTGAAAGAGGAACTCATACAAGTAGGATATTTCTCCTAGTTCCTTCTTCTAACGTTTATTGCCTCTATAATCAATCTATATATAACAAATAGCTATAAACCGCTCATTCCATATAGAGCGGAGGTGGTATTTTTGAATATAGAGGAATCAATTAAAGAAAAACCCATCCTGAAAATAAAGAGCAAATCGCTAACTGATACATTTACACTGGAAAAAGACCTACCTGTATTCAAAGCTTATATAAATGAAAGATGGGTAGAGTCCCCCAAGAAAAGGAATATATACTCACCAATAGATGACTCCGTGATTGCAGGAATTTACGAGCTAGATTATGATGAATCCCTAAAGGCTCTGAGGAATTTATATGAGAAGGGCAGGTGGAATGCTAGGAACACTCCTGGATCCAAGAGACTCGGAATCTTACAACGACTAGCAGATCTTATGGAGAAGCATAAACAAGAACTTATAGACGCTTTAGTGCTGAACTCTGGTAAGCCGATAAAAGCTGCAAAAGGAGAAGTTGAGGCTTCAATCGATAGACTAAGAAGGGCCCCTCTCGACCTTAGAAAACTCCTAGGAGACTATATCCCCGGCGACTGGGACGAGCATACTCTCGAAAGCGAGGGCATTGTTAGAAGAGAGCCCTTCGGTGTAGTTTTCGCTATTATCCCCTTCAACTACCCGCTATTCGACTCAGTCAACAAGATGGTTTACAGCTTCCTTCCAGGAAACGCTATAGCTGTAAAACCACCTAGTGCAGATCCTATTCCAATAATACTCATGGTAAGGCTAGCATTAGAAGCTGGCTTCCCTAAGGATGCAATAACTCTATTAACTGTGCCCGGGAGAGTTGCCGGAGAGCTCTCTTCCTCTAAATATGTAAATGTAATCAGCCTAACGGGAAGCACTAAAACAGGATTGAAGCTAATTCAGAAAGCTGGTATCAAGCAATACGTAATGGAACTTGGAGGCGGGGATCCAGCTATTGTTTTAGAGGATGCTGACCTAGAATTATCTGCTTCAAAGATAGCAACTGGAATAGCAAGCTATACCGGGCAAAGATGCGATTCTATCAAGCTTATACTAGCGGAGGAGCCTATCTACGATGGATTGAAGAAGAAACTAGCCTCTAAACTAGCTGACTTCAAAATAGGTGACCCTAGAGATCCTAGTATTGAATTAGGTCCTGTAATAGATAATGCAACCGTTGACGAGTGGGAGGAGGCTGTCAGAGAAGCACTCGCGAATGGAGGTAGTCTATTGGCTGGAGGTAGGAGACTTGGTGTGAGATATATAGAACCAGCTCTCATTGAGGTGCTAGATCACGAGAAACTCTCTAGGCTGAAGCTCTATAAGGGTGAAGTATTCGCAAGTGTAGCTCTCATAACATCAGTTAAGAATGTTGACGAAGCTCTAAGGCTGGCTAACAAGAGGAGATACGGGTTAGATGCAGCTATATTTGGAAAGGACCTTAATAAAATCAGAAAACTTATCCGTCTCTTGGAGGTTGGAGCAATATATATCAACGAGTATCCAAGGCATGGAGTAGGGTACTATCCTTTCGGGGGCAGAAAAGATTCAGGTATAGGAAGAGAAGGAATAGGATATAGTGTTGAACAGGTCACTGCCTTAAAATCAATTGTCTATAACTATAAAGGATACGGTATATGGGAGTACATGTAACCTTATTTTTCTAATCATACAATCATATTAATTGCGGGTGATTTTTTTGAGCTTACTCGAAGAAATCCGTGAATGGCTTGAGAAAGGCGTAGAAGAAGCCCAAGATATCTCTGAGATATCATGGGATGTAGGAGAAATAAAGGATCCAAAGATAAAAGGCCTCATTGCTGTTAACCCGAAACTTCCTGTAAAGCTTTATATAACCGATAACGAGGAATTTAACACGATAAGAATCACTGTTCCGACAGGTGTATTAACAGCCGATCTCCCCCCAGGGGATAAACTCAAAATCTATAGAGCCCTGCTTGTACTTAACAAAACCCCCCTAGCCAAGATATACATTGATGGTATCAATGGAGAAGTAGTTGTTGCATCCGATCTAAGCACTAAGACACTAGGAGAGGATGAGTTCCATGACTCCATAAGCTTCACAATAAGTACAGTTATATCACTCTATAATAGATTCGGGCTTCCGAAGGACGTTAGAGTTGAGATGCTTGAGAATCTAGTATGGCTTATTCAGAGAAGGCTGCAGAAAGGATGGAGTAGGGAGAAACTCGAAGAATTCCTCGTTAATAAAGTTGGTATGGGTAAACCGGAAGCTGAGCATCTACTTGAGACAATATTTCCGACCAAGAAAAAAGAAAAGAAACCCGGTGTTTCCGAACAAATGTACATGTAATATTCATATTACATCCCATCTTTTTTAGAGATGATCTCCATAAATAGACTCTTAGGAGTTGTTAGTGATTGAAATCAAGGAAAATAGGGTTCCCAGAGGCCTTCGCTATAGGAGTCGGTGGAATGATAGGTGGTGGCATCTTTGCAGTTTTAGGATTAAGTATATCAATTAGCAAATATGGCGCGCCAATCGCATTTATGGTTGCGGGACTCGTGGCTATAGCAACAGGGTACAGCTACGCCAAACTGTCAGTTAGATATCCCAGCAGAGGAGGAACTATAGAATTCGTTGTGAAAGGCTTTGGATCTGGGGTTTTTTCCGGAGGCCTAAACATCCTATTATATCTAAGCTATACAGTCATGATAGCATTATACAGCTTCGCCTTCGGACACTACGCTGCTGCAGCTTTCAACGCTGGTTACCCGTGGCCTCAGATCTTTTCAGTAATTGTCATACTAGCATTCACATCAGTAAATGCACTCGGCGCATATGTCAGCGGAAAAGTTGAGGATTTACTCGTATATATAAAACTGAGTATACTCCTCATAGTAGCTGGAGTAGGATTCCTATACGTAAACTATTCAAAGCTCTCTCCAGGTAACTGGCCTTCTAACATTAATATAATAGCCGGCGGAATGTTAATCTTCGTTGCATACGAAGGCTTCGAACTCATCGCAAATGCCTCACAAGACGTTTATGACCATAGAATTATTCCTAAAGCACTGTATTCATCCATTATCGTTACAACACTAATTTACATTGGAATAGCGATAGTCTCAGTTGGCGTTCTTCCATTAAGCGAAGTTATAAAAGCAAAAGACTATGCTCTTGCAATAGTAGCCAAACCCGTCCTCGGATCTGCTGGATTCTGGTTAGTTATAATAGGTGCGCTTCTATCCACTGCAAGCGCTATAAACGCTACTTTATATGGCACAGCTGGCATAACATACCTTATCTCAAAAATAGGATACCTTCCATCCGAACTAGAGAAAACATTATGGAAAAATGCGTCGGAAGGGCTGTTCTTCATTGCCATTATGTCGATAATACTCGCCGTTTATGCGCCACTCCAAACAATATCAGTAATTGGAAGCCTAGGCTTCCTTACAGTATTCACGAGTGTAAATATAACTGCATATCGCCTTAGGAAGGAGGCGAAGGCCAACCCATATATTGGCTTAGTAGCGATATTATTATCATCATTCTCACTGGGCGTACTAATATATAACCAAGCCCGTAGTAGTCTAGGTTCACTTCTCCTA
The DNA here is from genome assembly GCA_015522635.1 of Candidatus Tiamatella incendiivivens. Classification (NCBI taxonomy): domain Archaea; kingdom Thermoproteati; phylum Thermoproteota; class Thermoprotei; order Acidilobales; family Acidilobaceae; genus Tiamatella (SeqCode); species Tiamatella incendiivivens (SeqCode). The sequence goes on from WALW01000019.1 coordinate 55,349, forward strand.
TTCCTAGGAGTGTTAAGCGGTGGTTTCCTATACGAATATTTATATAGAAATGTGACCGGTCGCAGAATACATGAATACGTTGATGAAAACCTAGAAAAAAGAATTAAGCTAATTGATGAATGGAGAATATGGGTGCCCCCATTCATTTCCGAGCTCAAGAAACTAACCGGTGAAGCTAAATTTTACCTGATCGGTAGTATAGCCAGGGGGGAGAAAGCTATATCCCATGATATTGATATACTTGTTGTAATGGAGAAGAAGCCTAGTGAGAAGAAGCAAAGGATCCTAGTAAACAACGCAATAAACAACGCCGGTCTCACATCTCTTCATCCCATTCATATTCACTTCGCTTCAAAAGAAGAGGAAGAAGAATACAAGTCTCGAAGCAAGAAGTATCGTAAGCTAGATTAAGTCATATTTGACCCATCTAACCTTACACTCTTCGATCAGTTTCCTGACTTCTTTTTCTCTAGACGAGAGCTTAGCGTTTTTACCCGCTTTAACCTCTACAAATAAAATCTCTCTCGGTTTCCCGTCATATAATCCTTTGAAAATAATATAATCAATAGGGCTGCCAATGAACCTCGCATCCTTAGGGTTTATACCCGTTTTAACGGCAAATTCTAGTGGTGCGAGTTGCTCAGCCACTTTACCCAGAACAACAGCGCTACTTTTCTCTACTGCATCCTTTCTTATCTTATTCTCCTCCATCTTTTTCCAAGAATCAAAAGCCAATCTATACTTCTCCTCTAGGATAATTCCAAGCTTAGACGCTTCGCTTTTTAGCTCCTTAGTCTTCCATTCCTCCAGAAGCTTCCTGTACTTTTCCTCCAGCGACAATTCTCTCTTTCTGATTCTAATATTCATAGTCAGTCTGTCATAGACGAGCAAAGCTACTAATAAAACTGTAATCACGAGTAATAATTCACTAGAAGTTATAGTCTATCCCCTCCCTCGATCATTTAAAAACGAATCCCTTTTATAGGGTCGGAGAAAGTATGGAACATTCATTCCTCTCACTCAAAAATATTATCTTGAACCTACAATATAGTTATCCAGTAACATTATACCCCTGTCAATCAAACCGTATCTTAGAGGTGTCAATATTGAGTAGTGTGTTCACAATAGTCTCTATGAGTCCTCTACCAGAGTCATTCATGGAGGGACTCTTCGCACCCGTCAAAGACAAGATACCTGGAGATGTGAAAATAGTAGGCGTCTTCGGCAAACCTAAAGACGAAATCAAAGCTGTTCTAAAAAACGCGGATATCATAATAGGCGACTATAGCTTCCAAATGAAAATAGATGCAGAGCTATGTGAAGCAATGGAAAAAGTAAAACTTATTCAACAACCAAGCACCGGATTTGACCATATAGACGTCGAGGCTTGTAGGAAGAAAGGGATACCTGTAGCGAATGCTGGCAAATCGAATAGTATTAGCGTAGCAGAGTATACTGTTATGGCAGCTTTAGCATTACTAAAGAGGCTCGTCTACGCCCACGAGTATACAAGGAGCGGAGTATGGCCTCAATGGAAACTCATGGACATGGGTACCTTCGATTTATACGGTAAAACCTGGGGAGTAATTGGAATAGGTAGAATAGGTAGAGAAGTCGCTAAAAGAGCCAGAACCTTTGATGCTGAAGTAATCTACTATGATATCAGGAAACTTTCAACTGAAGATGAGGAGAAACTAGGTATTAAATACTCAAGATTCTCAAAACTGCTCAGGAACAGTGATGTAGTAAGTATCCATATACCATTAACACCCGAAACTGAAAAGTTCATAGGAGAACAGGAACTTAGAAGCATGAAACCAGGGGCCGTTCTAATAAATCCATCGAGAGGAAAACTTATTGATGAAGAAGCTCTAGCCAAAGCGATTAGAGAAGGATGGATAAGCGGTGCAGCTGTCGACGTGTATAATAAAGAACCTCCCAGCCCAGATCACCCGTTACTCAGACTAGCAAGGGAAGGAGACTATAACATTGTGTTAACTCCCCATATAGCTGGAGCGAACTCTGATGCCAGAACTAGGATCATAATGCATAGTATAGAGAATATTGTAAGAGTCCTAGCCGGCGGCAAGCCTATCGCCGTTGTAAACATGTAAAACCAGGGTGCACTAAATTGAAAATGAGTATAGGTGATCTACTTGCAAGAACGTTAATTGAGCTTGATGTACAACATGTCTACGGTATAATAGGTACAAGTGTAGTAGATTTCTATGATAAGCTATATAATTACCAAGACAAACTAAATATTCATACAACAAGACACGAACAAGCAGCTGTATCTGCAGCCGATTCTGTTTATAGAGTATCTAAAAAGCCTGCTGCAGCAATAGTACATGCTGGTCCCGGTTTTCTAAACTCCATGATAGCCCTAGGCATAGCCTCCAAGGATAGAGTACCATTAATTCTAATAAGCGGAGGAGTCAGGAGAAGACTTAGAGATACAGATTCTTGGTTAGAAGTCGATCAAACCACTATAGCAGATCGTCTAAGCCGATCCTACCAGGTAATAGTTAATCCCAGAAATGCACCAGATCAAATTATACATGCAGTTAAATCCATATATAACCCTCCTATGGGACCGATCATTATTGAAGTAGCTGAAGACCTCTGGAAAGCAGATACCGATGTTCCACAAGATTTCTTCAGTAACATTAGAAGCATAAGATATAACAGAGGGGAAGTTGAAGAAGCTGATATTAGAGACGTGATTGATCTTCTCGGTGAAGCCAGGAAACCGTTAATACTTGTAAGCGGAGAAGCTGTCTATCCTCCAGGGTTCAAACAAGAGAAGTTATCATTAATTGCGGAAAGGTTCAATGCCTATATCATTACGAGTGGGAATGGGAGAGGTTCCTGTAACGAGTCTGAAGATAGATATTGTTTAGGACGAGTAGGATTCGGAGGCGGAAGCCTTCCAGCTGACAAGGCGCTTGAGGAGACAGACGCTCTCCTCGTATTAGGCAACGAGTTCGATGATATTTCAACCTATGGATACACCCTTCTACCTAAGGGAGATATACTTGTTGTTAGCAGAGATCCATGGGTTAAGAAGAGGCCTAGATACTATGATATAATAGAAGCAGACCCTAATACGCTATTGAGCAAACTATTGGCCATCTCGGAAGGTGTCAATAACGATAGAAGCAAATGGATAGAGGGGATAGAAAGGTACAAGGGTGAATGGAGAAGCATTCTAAAGACCTCCATAGAGAAAGACACTGAGCTGGTAAATCCTAATCTATTCTTCCATTTAGCGGATCAAGTAATAGGTAAAAACAGGATAATTACAGCGGGTCAAGGCACACACATAGTGTACACATACAATCATATGACCATAACTAAACCCGGTACATATCTAGCTGCCACGAATCTGGGGGCAATGGGCTATGCTCTTCCCGCAGCATTAGGAGCCTGCCATGCGAGTCCCTCATCTGACATTGTGGCGGTTACAGGTGATGGTGAGATCCTTATGGTTGTACAAGAGCTTGAAACCATGGTTAGAACTGGATGTAAAACCAAAATAATAGTTGTAAATGATAATAGTTATAGAGTCCTTTACCTGAGACAGATTCTTCAAAAGCAGGGAAGAATAATTGAAACCATCCTCGGGAATCCTGATTTCAAGGCACTAGCGGAATCCTTTGGCTTAACAGCTTATTCTGCAGGTAACAACGATGAGGCCCGAAAGGCACTGAGGCTTCTCGAGGAAGAAGGGCCGGTTTTAATTGAAATAAAGGTTGACAGAAACGAAATTCCACCGCTTAACCTAGACTATACATTGAAAATGAACGCGGTATAAAACTTCAATTCTTTTTTTCATTCTTAACTAAATCATATTTCCATAAAGTCAGCGGAGAGAGCCCGTTCTCTTTCATAGGGCAGATCTTACCCTCCTTGACTCTCAACAAAGCAGTTGAATATCTCTCCGCGTCCAGGAGAACAGTTAAGAAAAAGACAGCTAAACCAGCATCGGAACCGAACCTTTTCAAAAACTCCTCTTCTACACTATCAGGTTTAGGCGGGACTCTATAAGCATAGGATGCCAATCTAATCGTCCATCTGTCAAGGGGGGGAAATCTAAATCTCCCATATGCAAGGAGGGTTGCTAATCTAGAAGAATACTGGCCAAAGCCTTTCACTTGTTTTAAGGTATAATAGAACTTATCTGGGCTCGAGGTATCCACTTGACCGGAAGCGAAACTATATGCAAGTACTAGGAGAGTATTGGCACGATAACCTAATCCCGTTATCCCCCTCAGCTCCTTGATTTGTTTCTCTATTTCTCTTTTCACTAAAGGAAGCCTGTTCATCATCTCATATCTTCTTATGCATTCATCTGGACCATGGAAAAGCCCCCTGTAACCAGTAAGTTTACAGAGCATTCGGGCGGGATCGTAAAGGATATATATATCCCTCCCGAGGAGCCTCTGAATATCGCTGTAGTGTGCTATTAGCTTAGCCAGAGATCTCCATGCTAGTGCAAAGCTATTGTTCTGTTGTGCTAAAGCTACAATCGCCGCGTTCCAGTGTGATAATCTCCTTATCCTGAGGCTCCCATATTCCTCAGCACATCCGAGGAGAGGATCACCTCTCGTTGCCTCAACAAATTTTTGTATATTATCAAAGTAACCTAGCGCTATCTTTATTCTCCGGACGACATTGTCACTGCATACGAATCTTTTAATTACAGCATTCCCCTTATTCGATATTCTGATTACAGTCGTATCTTCATGCATGGAGTCGGTTCGTTCTACTAGAAAAGCAGTATTCCCAGTATAATAGAAGTTAAAATTGTAAGTAGACAATATCCTTGGCGGACTATAATTCGCCGACGCCTTTATGGAGCCGCATGTCGTTAGTAGCAAAGACCAATCACAAGTTTGATGTATTGCCTTGCTGTAATATTATAATCTAATCTCATGGTAAAGTATAGGAGTAATGTTTTTAATCACTATATCGAATATCGATATAGTTTGGATAGAGATATAACAAGGTGACCAGCTTGGGTGCATCACACTTTATAGCAAGGAAACCCTTGCTAATTATCGCAATATGGTTCATAATAGCCGCCGCATCAGCACCATTATTCATGAAGCTGGACAATGTTCTAGTAACGCAGGAACAAGGGCTACTCCCACCTAATACAGAGAGCCAACAGGCAGAGAAGTTGCTTAAAAATATAACTGGAAGTACTGGGGAAAGCTCTGCTATTATCCTAGTAGATAACGTTAATGTATCGTCTCCCGATACAGCGTTGAAAATGGGCTTATGGTACATGAATGAAAAGCAGGAACTATCCAAGTATGCAGAGAAAACTATGGGTTATCCTGTAATAATTGCAGAAGTCTACAACAGTATTAGAAACCAATCACACAAGGGGCTCAACCAGTCCGTCTTTACGGTCACGAAAAGCATTGAGGCAGCAGAAATTGTGAATAAAACAATACAGAACGCCTGGCATTTAGATTATGCTCTATTCGATGGAACGAAAGATACTCAGAAACAATTATTACAAGCAGATAGAGCGTATGTTAATGTTTACGGAAACCTAACCCTTCTCAGGCAATCCTATCTAAATCTCAATAATACTGTATACGCGCTATCATACGCTTGGAATACTATACCCGACTTATACAGTAAAACGTGGTTTGATATTAGTAGAACTAATTACTTCCTTATGACGAATACCACTGCTTATCAAACGGGCAACTTGACACCTAGCGATATAGCTTTAGTAGCAAAGCTAACTAACACCACCGGAATAGGTTCCGTTAACCCTGAAGCAGTTGCATTATACTATAAGCTGATAATGAATATGACTCAAGGCAATCCGCTGAATGCTGATTATAAAATTATATCTCAAGCTACAATGCTAGTATGCCTTCAGAAAATGCAGCAGCAAGGGAATGCTCGAAACATTCAAATGATTGAGGGCGCATTAAAGGCCTATGATACTGTGTGGGAGAAATCTCTCGAGATAGCAAATCTTACTAATCTACCTTACCTATATCAATTCATAAGCCAGCAAAACATATACAATGTCATAAAGGACGTTGAATCTAAGTCGACACCATATGCGATTAAGGCGTTCTCAGCAGTCATGGCCGAGGGAATGGCCGTAAAAACAAGGATCAACTCTACTCTCCTAGTAAAATTCATAGAAAACGCCAGCAACCTCAAATACCCCCCAGACCCCTCAGATGCCGACAAACTGATTTCAGGTCTGCTTATCTCCAATGCTGGCACGGAGGAGGAAAAATCGTTCCTAGCACAAGCTCTTACACTGGTTTCTAAACGAGATCCTGCGCCTCAGGACGCACTCAAAATGATAATGTATACTATAGAAAAGGAAACCGAGAATCCAGGGATAGCTGCAAATATGGGTTCAATACTAGCACATTATGACCCACAAGCCAACGGGGCGATTTTAACTAACAATGAGACATTAGCCAATGGTGTAGCTGACTTGTTTACAGTGATGGCTCCCGCTAATCTGACGTCGATACTAAATACGACCATGATACACGAGATTGTTTACTCATTTGCCCGTATTATAGGTGGAAAGAATATTACAGAGAATGAGGCTTTATCAGCTATTAACCAGACATATAATATTATTATCAAAGAATTCAGCAAAGAAGTATTAAACAAAACACCGGAAAATTCTAGGCCTTTTATGTTATATTTATTCAATGCAGCTGGAAACTCCGGTATCTACAGTTACAATATAAGGCAAATACTAATGAGTTTTCTGGTAAAACAAGTTGGAAACTTGCCTGCTGAAGAAGTAAATGGTAATGTACCGGTAGAACTTATTAAAGCAAATCTATGGGAGGCGTTCAACGTCGCATACTATCATAATGAAACATTCGATGTAGCCGTTGAGAAGCTCAGTAAACAAACATTCTATAATACTTATGGAGAACTGCTCGATTCGTTGAAAGGAAATGCTATATCGAATGATGCCATGGCCTTTATAGTAACACTAAAGCCGTATGCTAAACCAAGCGAGGAGGATCCCACGTATTATTATCAGGCTGAGAACTTTACTCAAATAGTAAACAATTCCCTGAAGAATTATGTTAAGAATTATAAGGTATATCTGACTGGTTCTGGAATAATAGAATACGAAACACACCAGCTTACAGGTAAGGATATGAAACGGGTTGATATCCTTAGCAACACGATGGTTGTGATATTCCTGTTCCTAGTCTTAGAGAGTATTGCCGCGGTAATTATACCGTTTATAGGTATTTTAGTTGCTATTCTTATTGCAGGGGCATTGGCATATCTAATTGTGACAGGCGGAATCATTGACTTGTCTTCTTGGGCTAGAGTTGTGATGATAACTACAAGCCTGGGGTTGGGAGCAGACTATGCTGGATTCATATCGTATAGGTTTAGAGAGGAATTCCATAATATTAAGGACTCCAAGCTGGCTGCAGAGAAAGCGCTATCAAGAACATACACAGCAATATTAACCAGTGCTACAACAGCCATCATCGGCTTCGGTAGCCTATCCCTTGCCCATGACTTCCCATTCCTGTTAAGCTTCGGAGTAGCAATACCACTGGCAATATTCGTAACAATGCTAGCTGGAGTCACTCTTATCCCAGCCCTACTATCTCTGCTAGGAGGCCACAGTAAGTTCTGGTGGCCTAAAACTCCAGAGAAACTATCTGTGAGAGCTAGGAGTTGGCTAGGAGGAAAAGTAGTTAAATACGCTAAGATAGTAATCATAGTATGGATACTGGTTTCAATTCCATCGGCATACGCATATGCGACATTTAAGGGAAGCAATAACATGCAAATATTCCTACCTGAGAATAGTGAAGCTGTAAAAAACTTCAACATAGTATCCGAGAAATTCGGTGCTGGAATTATATACCAAACATACATTGTCGTTGAATTGAATGAACCATGGAATACTACTAATTCCATTAACTCTTTGAAGATTATGGATCATATACTGAAGTCTAAAGACTACGTAGCCGGTGTCTCAGGACCACTTGAGTATGTCAACTCAACGAAAATACTAGGCTCATGTGAAGCTAATCCGTATGTTAATAAGGATGGTACACTACTGTATATTTCGGTTTTCCAAAAAGATAATCCACTCAGTAACAAAGGAATTAACGAGGTTAAGGAACTGAGAGAAACGCTCCACGCCATCAATCTAGGAACTAGTGTAAAGAAGGTTCTCGTAGGAGGTACCGCTGCATCTATGCTAGAAATGGAAAGCCTGTTAAACGAAAGATTCTACCATAGGGTTCTACCAGTAGCAGTTATATTAATGATTATAGCTTTTGCAATAGCTTTCAACAGCATAGTAGCGGCATTAGCCGCCATAACGGTCATTGTGACATCCGCTATGATAGCTATAGCTAGTACCGAGATAATATTCCAAGACTGGATAGGTAAACCTGTCTTATGGTTCTTACCGATAATGGTTCTAACCGCAATTCTAGGAGTCGGTATGGACTACAACAGCTTCTATCTAAGTAGAGCAAAAGAAGAATGCCTTAAGAAATGCAGTGACAATAGTATAATACTAGCTACAGCCAGGGTGGGATTGCTCGTATTCGGGCTCTCCCTAATACTCGGTAGCGCATATTTATCAATGATATCATCCCATACATGGGGCATGAGGGAGCTGGGGTTCACACTGGGTATAGGGATCCTACTAGCGGGGGCTATGGCAAGTTACCTAGTTAATCCATCAATTATAGCTATTCTCAAGGATAGAATGTGGAGGAAGATAAGGTGAACTAAGCGTGAATACTAGTCCATCAGCTTCCAATCCTTTTTATCTTAGAACAAGGTTCACCGTGTTACTACTCCTTGCAAATGGAGAGATGCATGGCTATCAGATAATTAAGTTCCTCAAGACTATTAAGCTAGGGGAAAGGAACCCTGGTCCATCTACTATATATCCCATACTACACCGGTTAGAAAGAGACGGTTTAATTCAGTCCTTATATAAGGAAGGAGAAAAGAGGAAGGCTTATATGATAACAGATAAGGGAATGGCGTTCCTGAAATCTAGGATTAAGATCGCTAGAGAGTTCCTGTCTTATTTTCAGGGCATACTAGATTTAGTTGAAGCAAAAATTGACAGTTACAAACCCAGAAAAGCTAACTATGGGAAAATGCTGAGAGAAGCATATGATTCCATGTACGTGTTATGTGAAAGAATTAAGATTACCTTAGAAGAGATCAATAGGGAGATTCCTGAGGAGAAAGCCGGGGGGGAAATCAAGCCAGTATGTTAACGTCTCCTCTTCATAGTACTATACCTGTATTTTTTCTCTTCACCCTCATAGACTGGTTTTCTCATAATATACAATTTCTCGTGTTTAATCATGAGGAAATCTCTACTATACCTCTCCCAATACACTTGCGTATCCTTAATCTTATGCTGTATCTTTACAATTTCCTCCATAAGAATAAAGCCAGGCTCAAGTATCTTCTTAAGAGCATAGATTGAAACAGGAACATAGTGCCGTTTCCTCCTCGAGTCCCCGAGAAGAATGGCGAAAACTCCTCCAGGTACTAGTACCCTGTATATCTCATTTGAGATTATACCTAATGCATCGAGGTATCTTTTCAAGCTTTTTTCGTTCGATAAGTCTCCATTTATATTGGTTGAATATTTAAGTGACCTCCAATAAGGAGGGTGAGTGGCAACTAGTTTTACTTCATTCTCCTGGACTTTATCTAGGTCCCTAGCATCCCCAGCGTATAGTTCTATAGCTTCCAGAGGTTTCATAGGATTATCTGGGCTGAGTTTCTCAGAGAGTGCATAGAGGCGATGCCATGCAAGAACCAATGATTGCACATTTATATCTACACCTATACATCTACGTTTGAGGAGTAATGCCTCGATACACGTAGTCCCTGATCCCACCATGGGATCTAGAACTGAATCTCCTTGTTGAGTATATGATTCTATTAGAATCCTTGGTAGTTGAGGAGGCCAATTACCTCTATAATCGCTTCTATGGGAAGCCCATCTCCCCCTCTTAGGGAAACTCCAAACACTCCCATATACCAAGCCAAGCTCCTCTTTTCTAGGTTCAAGCCTGGAGACCTTAATTCGTTTGAGAGGAATTTCTCTGCCTCCTACTATCACCTTATTATTTTTCTTAATAAACTCAAAGTATCTGGTTACTTCAATCTTTTCCAACTAAACCTCCCTTAAACCTCTCGTTGTAATATTCAGTATATAATAGATTCAACCTAAAACAATCACTATTATCGGTGGAGGACAATGACAGGGAACTGTTTTGTTGAAAAAACAATTGAAACAACCTATGGGAATGTCTATGTGAAATTATCCCAAGATTCCAGCCTTAATATTCCAATTATTCTCCTACATGGATTTAGTTTCACAAGCGACGTTTGGAGTGAAATAGGATTACTTGAAGTCTTATGTAAAGAGGGCATCCCCTTTATCGCCCCGGATATGCCTTACGGCATGAAGGTTAATAGATCCTTTAAATCAAGAGACCCCGATAAGAATGTATACTTGATAGGGGAAATCATAAGTGCCTCTGGATTCGATAAAAACTATATGGTTGGCGCAAGTATAGGTGGATATATTTCTTTGAAGTATGCAGTGGAGAAGAACAACGTAGTAGGCATGACACTAGTTGCTCCAGTTAATCCCCTAGAACATAATATCATACTCTATCTTAGAGAGAATGCCTTACCTATCCTGCTCATTTATGGTGAAAACGATAACGTAGTCGATTTATCAGAAATGAAGAGGTTCGCAGATGAAACCATGAAAACCAGACTGCTCGTATATAAAGAAGCTCCCCATCCCGCGTACTTGAAGTCCCCGAATAGGTTCGCAGCAAACGTAGTAGGTCACTACAAGGAAGTAATAGGATTATTTTAGTGGAATACAAGATATATATGTAGGTGTGCAATACATTGTTTGACGTAGGAAGAGTGAGATCAGATTTTCCTGAGCTCCAAGAGGGCTTGGTTTATTTAGACAATGCTGCAAGTACTCTCAAACCCGTAAGTGTAATTGAGGCAATGAAATTATTTTCCCTACATGAATACGCTAATGTCCACAGAGGAGCATACAAGCTGAGTATAGAAGCATCAATCAAATATGATAAAGCTAGAGAAAAAGCTGCAGATTTTATAAAAGCTGAACCCAGCGAAGTAGTCCTTACATATAATTCAACTGATAGTCTGAGGAGAATAGCACTTATCCTACTAGGAAACAGAATAGTTTCAAAGGGAGATGAAATACTAATAACAGAGGCAGAACATCATAGTAATATACTACCTTGGAGAGGACTGGCTAATTTAACAGGTGCAACTCTAAGACTCCTACCCGTTAATAATGAAGGAGTCCCTCGATGGGATCTTCTAGATGATTATCTTACAGAAAAAACTAAGGTATTCTCATTCGGCCATGTCTCTAATGTGACTGGAAGCATAGCTCCTGTTCGAGAAGTTTCGAGGAAAGCCAAAGAAAAGGGTGTAATCGTAGTTCTTGATTCTGCACAGGGAGCTCCTCATCTCAGTATTAATGTGAGGGAAATGGGGATAGATTTCCTTGTTTTCAGCGGGCATAAAATGCTCGGTCCCACAGGTATAGGAGTTCTGTGGATGAAAAAAGAGTTCTCCGAAAAATTTGATCCTGTTTTCGGTGGAGGAGGAACCATCAGAGATGTAATCAAAGATAATGGTAACTTGAATGTAGAATGGGGTAGACCGCCACTGAAATGGGAAGCCGGTACTCCGCCTATTATTGAAGCGATAGGGCTAGGTAAGGCAATTGAATACTTAGAAAAACTTGGTATGCATGAGATTACCAAGTATGAGGAAGAATTAACTGGTTTTCTGTTCGATTCACTAGAGGATTCTATCGGTGATAAGATAAGGATACTAGGACCGTTGGATCCTAGGAAAAGGCTTGGTATTATTAGCTTCACAGTGAAAGGCTATACAGTGGATGCCGTAGCTCTCTATCTATCGAGAAAAGGAATTGCAGTGAGAATAGGGAAACATTGTGCACATCCACTACACTATGCGTTAGAAGCGAATGATGGTAGTGTTCGAGTGAGCCTTTACTTGTATAATACGAGAGAGGAAGTGGAGAAATTCATAGATACTCTTAAATCACTGATAAAATGATTCACGGTATTCTCATTACCTTGAATCTCCCGTTTTTGAAAGCCACGTGGAAACCATCCCCCTTAGGGGAAAGATCCTGGACTGTCCATTCATAGGACTCTAGCTTATCTGCAATTGTACTTGATACAACAGCCTGTAAATCTTCTTTCATGGCGTAGCTCATTCTATAATAATTTAAAACTTTAGTATCGCCTCTCTTATCATCTGCAAGGAAGGTGTAAGTATAAAGATCCGAATTTGATTCATCGTTTACTTCATTCAATATCAGTACAGAGATATTTAAAGCGGTTTTAGTATAGTCTTCCAAGTCTCTGATAGCCTGGACTATACCACCTTTATTTCTAGCTAGATAAACAGCTATAAGGTAACTATCTGGGTAGAGTTTACCGTAACCAGGGATTCCTCCCATCTCTTTGTTTAACTCGTCTCCACGGATAGAGCCGTTATGTCCTACTGCTAGTATACTACCGTCTTTGCATGTGGAGATGAATGGATGGACAGCCAATAGGCCTTTAGGCATGTTTTTGCTTGCATGCCTTGAGTGCATGAAACCGAAGGAATATTCGGAATCCATTATTAGTTTGGTCAGTCCTGTGAGTCGAGTATACTCTATTGTATTATAGATAGGGTTGAGTGTTTTTGAATGTATAAAGCTCCCTTTATCTCTGTGGGTGTATAAGGCATAACCCCATCCATCACTGTGGCTTACATTACCATATAGCTCCTCTAGGTACATATCCATTCGACTAGAGTCTATTAGCGCATCTACTAATTCAGGCATAGCCTGTGATCCTTCTCTCGTCCAGAAAGCAGCCATTCTACACATATCTTCTTCCACCGTCTTAGCTAAATTCTAGTTCTCTAATTTCAAGACAGTTATAATAGAAATATAAGATAGTTGCGTAATACATTTTATGCTTGAGTTTATAAAGTAAACGATGGGTATTATCGTTGATCACATGTAGTTTTCCTAGCGAAATACGGTTGATCAAAGTAATACTGGAAAATAAGAAATAGAAGGATTATTATAGACCTAGCTTCTTAACCGCATAATACACTGTCGAGACAGGACGGCCTAGTTTCTTGCTAATAGCATAAAGACTCGTTCCTTGTTTATACATTCTCTTTATCTTGTTTAATTCATCTTTAGAAAGGTAACCTCTGTGATTATAGTTCCTTCTTCTCCTCTTTATTCTACCTTGCTTTTCCAGCCTATTTATTGCTTTATATACCACGCTCATACTGTTATGGCAATGTTTCACTATTTCTTTAATAGGCTTGTCTTCCTTGTATAATTTCTCTACGATATCCACACATTCATCAACTAGCGACATAACTTACACCCTTCCATAAATCTTAGAAATGATAATTCAAGGTAATATAGGTTTTCCAATACAATTACTCCTAGAAAAGGACAAAACGATTGTTAACCTATTTATTTCCACACATTAAACAGTCACATATAATGTGAGGTGTTTAATTTATAAGTATAAATAATATAGCCCAAGATATACGTATGAGAAATGAAACTGATTATATAATGCCTCCCTGGCTGCCATTCCTACCAGTATTATTCTCCTTCCTAGTATTCGTCTCCATAATTATAACAGGAGAACGCGGAATCATAGGTATGGCTGGCGTTGGAGTCCTATATCTAGTTGGAGCAATAATAGGATTGTACGTTATGTATGAGTGGATTGACAGGCGGAATAAGCATTTTAAAAGAACTCGAATGTTATATCAGGATCAAGCTGGTCATTTTGAATTGAGAGGAACGAGTGAAGAAACTGACTCGATTAAAAGGACATTAAGATAAATGAATATTAACTTTCCTGAGAGAAGCCCTGTACTCTGGACGGTTCTATCAGTAATAACAGGAGGACTACTAGCATTATATGTTCTCCATTTCCTGAACAAGGACTTCTATCACCACGACCAAAGAGAGTTCTATATATGGGAGGACCTGGGCAAAGCTATGGAGAAACTCGGTCAGCCGCTATCGACGAGGACCTTCTTCAGAATACCAGATAGGAACACTGTAATTTACATAGTGCTAACTCTAGTCACTGCAGGGCTCTTTGGATTCTACTGGGTATACGTAACAACAGTTGATCCTAATGAACATTTTAAGCAACACAGGTTACTAGAGGGCGAACTATTAGATAAGATTGAGAAGCTTGAAACATAACCATCCTTTTTAATGAAACTTTAACCACTTTTTTATTCCACGAGAACATCAATATCCAGTGGGATTACTTGGTGTACCACCTATGAGTACAATCGAAAGATTAAAACAAGATATACGTATGAGAAATGAAACTGATTATATAATGCCTCCCTGGCTGCCATTCATTTCTATACTACTCTTACTAATCGGGGCTATGCTATTAATAGCAGCCTTAGCCCTTTCTGATATGAACAATATCTCATCGCTCCAAGAAACCACTATAACGATAACAAGAAACAAAAATATTGTAGGCCTAAACTTAGAGGCTGCTACCGGCTCAAGTATCCTCGGTGCAAGCACGGCATTAATGGTTCTAGGCGGTCTCATTCAGCTATATGTTATATATAAATGGGTTGACAGAATGAACAAACACTTCAAACGCACCACATTATTCTACAAAGATCTAGCAGAATATTTCAATGAGAAGGGGCTTACAAAGAGGGCGGAATCTTTGAGAAACATCATCAGGCAGATGGAATTAGATCAAACTGAGCACGGGCCATTCCTATGGGTTATACTCGTCTTGATAATTAACATTCTAATATACTATGTCTACCATTTTCTAACCAAGGATTTCTATATACATAACAGGAGAGAGCTATATCTATGGGAGGAAACGTCAAAAGCTATGGAAGAATTAGGGTATCCGCTAATCTTTAGATCAATATACAGTATACCAAATAGAAATACTGTTCTATACTTCATTCTCTCATTGATCACTATGGGACTATTCCAGTTATACTGGGTTTATACCTTAACAGTCGATCCAAATAACCACTTTAAAGAGCATATTAGATTAGAGGATGAACTTATTGATAAGATTGAGAAGTTTGAGGAAAACTTGGCTTAAATCTCAAACATACAAACCCCTCCCCCCCTATACATTTTCTTGGCCCTTCTCTGAACGGAGTATCTTCAGGATGAAAACTTAGTGTACCCATACATTTTTCTAACTCTAAATTCATCCGAGATGCAATTCGTATCAACTCGTTTATCGTGTAGAACCTAGCTACCCTGTAGAATAAATGACCTGCTTTTGAGAGTTTAGTATAGTATTTCCCCCAAGGGCTATCACGTGGAACTATGCAAAGGATAATTCTCCCATCTCCCTTTACGACCCTCACTGCTTCTTTAAGAACGAGGTTAGAGTTATCAACGAAGCATATAGTCACTATAATCAAAACCGTCTTAAATACCCTTGATCTTGATGGAAGGGATTCGCCTAATCCCTGTATAACCTCGATTCTCCTTTTCTTCGCTTTCAAAAGCATGTTATAACTAGGATCCAATCCTATGTCGCATACTACTTTACTGGCGAACCATCCTGAACCTACTCCCACCTCAAGGCAAGGATGGTATGGATAGTCCAGGGCTTGTTTAACTGTTTTTAATTCATTGAGGGCTATTATTGTGTTCTCTGAATACCAGTTATCATATTTTTCATGGTATTTGTCAAAAATACCTGCAGTCGACAACGATCGTCTACCTAGGAATCTATTTTAAACGGGGGGTTTATTTTACCTATACAAGTAAGCCTTTCGCTACCGTACTTAAATGAAGATTACCGCTTCTGTCTAGGTAGCTAAGCTCTGAGTCTAGGAGGACCTGTATTGCCCTGTCAATAATAGGGCTCCATGACCCGTCTACTGCGTAGAGATCACTGCATTCATTGAGTTTTCTAATTAGAATGTAATGCAGCTCCTCGGGTGGTACTCCTTCCGGCTCTTTCTCTGATATCTCCTTAACAGTCTCCACTATAATGTCCCTAGTAGGGTCCAACATGCAATTAGTCATCTCAGCATCCCTGCCATAATATTCTATCGTGATAACAATTCAATAGTTAAACCCTGATACTACTACGGTATGCCTAGAGTAATCCGCTAGTAATATTGTGGAATTACACGTTTGTTTAGTAAGGATAGGTTAAATAGGCTTTTATACGAGGCGATAATGCAAATTATATATGCAAATCCATTATGGGGTGAATCATGATATGGCACAACAACAATATATCCGTGCACCTAAAGGGTTAGCCGGAGTAATTGTAGACCAAACGCATCTAAGTGGGGTTGACCCATCTGGACAAGCAACTATCTATAGAGGATATACCATTGATGACATAGGAGAACACGCTAGCTTCTACGAAGCAGCCCACCTATTCCTCTACGGCCATCTGCCATGCGAGGATGAACTGAAGGAGATAAAGAAGAAAATAGACTATGAGAGGGGGAATATTCCGGAGAAACTCTTCGACGCATTGAAATTGTCTCCAGCAACACATCCAATGTACTATGGTTCCTATGGTGTGACGCTTCTCGGGCAGTACTTAGCACCTGAATGGGACTTCTCCGATGAAACATTATTTGATCATGCAATAAAACTAATAGCTAAACTGCCTGTAGTATTCACTGCAGGATGGAGTTTAGCTAGAAGTGGAACCCTAATCAGACCTGATTCAAGCCTCGACCACGCGACAGACGTACTGAGGATGATAACGGGAAGAATGCCAAATAAAGTAGAAGCAAGGGCATTCGAATCCAGCCTAGTCCTCTACATGGATCACGGTTTCAACGCTAGCACATTTACTGTAAGAGTCATAGCTAGTACACTAAGCGACATATATAGTGCAGTAGCTGGTGGCGTCGGAGCACTTAAAGGCCCATTACACGGGGGAGCAAACGAGAAGGCCATGACAATGTTCCTCGAAGCAGAGAAGGAGGCCAAAGCAAAGGGTGTACCGCTCAAGGAATACATTGCTGAGTACATTAAAGACAAGCTGGCTAAAAAAGAGAAAATCATGGGGTTCGGCCATAGAGTCTATAAAGTCCACGACCCGAGAACTGATGTACTAAGAAAATACATTGAACAACTAGAAGGTGGACACTACTGGATAGAAGTTCTAGAAGCCTCTGAGAAAGTTGTGAAGCAAGAGAAGAATCTACCGGCAAACGTTGACCTATACACTGCGCCACTATACTATCTACTTGGAATACCTATACCCATGTACACACCTATATTTGCTATGGGAAGAATAGTTGGATGGACAAGCCATTACATAGAGCAAGTCAAGAACAACAGGATAATAAGACCAACTGAAGAGTTCGTAGGTCCAACGGGATTAAAGTACAAGCCTATTGAAGAAAGGAAGTGCGGGCAGTAAAACCTCCATATTCTTTTTATTTTATAATTAAGCCACACAATTCCTTTATGGTGGATAGTCTTCGGAGAATGGCTTCTCTACACGCTCATCGTCTTCTTAGGATTCGGCATAGGCAACAGTACCGTAAAAGAAGCCACGATCAGAGGATTAAACGCCTCACTCTTCTTAGCTGCATCCTACATGCTTGCTACACTCCTACTCGTACCTTTCTCCCTAAAAGAAGGTATTACACTAATAGATATATCATATGGAGTTATCGGTGGATTACTGGTTGCACTAGGCAGTTACGGTGCATATAAGGCCGTAGAAGAGCTTGGCGGAGTAGCTGCATTTCCCTTAGTTAACCTTTCATATATCATTCCAATGACATACGGTACCTTAGTATTAGGTGAATCATTGTCAACCTATAACTCAATAGGCCTTATCCTTGCCGCAGTATCAATCCTTTTCTTTGCAGGTAAACCAGGCAGTCTCAACTGGAAAGGAGTCCTGTGGCTTATTATAGGTTTCGTGGGGTTCGGATTTACGGATGTTGCCTTAAAAATGTATGGATCCCATGGCGGGGCTCACATAGCTTCACTTAGCTTTATAGTAAATATGTTTGTAGCTATTTATCTAGCGGTGAGCCTAAGGAAAGAGAGTTTGCCTTTAGAGAGGAAATCGAACACTATTTTCCTATTTTTATCTCTACTAAACGGTATACTTCTGGGCATTTCAACATTTTCACTGATCAAAGCCTTTAGTATGGGGCCTGTCAATAAGATTTCGCCAATTGTGAAGCTCAATACCGTTATACCTGTATGTTATAGTATTGTTAGAGGAGAGCAGCCTAGCACTTCCATACTGACTGGCTCTGTTTTGGCTATCATCGCTGTTTTCCTACTATCATTATAGTCTGATTACATTCATTTTATAATCATATAGGCGATATATGTTCTAATTCAAGTAGTTAAAATAGGTGCCATCAGTTGGGGCCAGCAAACTTTCTGAGAGGAAAGTATGCGAAGGAAGCAATAAGAATAGGCTGGCCCCTTGTTATAGTAGAATCACTCGATAGTATAGTCTCAATAACCGACACCTTCTTTGTCTCCCGGTTAGGCGATGATGCGATAGCTGGGGTCGGATTAGCCTCGTATATAGGGTGGTTACTATCTGTTTTCGGATCACTCTACTACGTAGGAGTAATGGTACTTGTTGCCCAAGCAGTTGGGTCGAAACAGATTAAAAAAGCCAGTAAAATAGTTGGTGAATCACTATCGGCATCAGCGCTCATAGCTATACCTATAGTTCTCCTGGGTTATACATATGCAAGCCAGCTTATAGGCTTGATAGGTGGAACAGGAACCGTTCAATACTTAGGTTCTAGTTATATGAGTCTTAGAGTCGTAGGCTTAGAGTTTTGGTTCATACTCTTGGTGTTAGACGCGTCGTTCAGAGGTTCAGGTGTGACAAAACCGCTCATCTACTCGTCTGTAACAACAGCAACAGTAAACACTATACTAGACCCCCTTCTTATATACGGTTATCTGGGCTTCCCTCGCATGGGTGTTCGCGGCGCCGCTTTCGCATCTGTAATAAGCATAGCACTGGGAGCATTACTTGATTTCTTATTAACTACTAGATTTCTTGAATTCTCAGCTAAACCCCGAATACCTTCATTCTACGCGGTGCATGCGGCGAGAGTAGGATTCCCCGCATTTGTTGAAAGAGTAGTTTTCGCTGGTGGAAATAATCTCTATATGAAATCTATTAGTACCTGTGGGGCGATCACTATAGCAGCCCACACAATAGGTGTGCGAATAGAATCGATAGCATACATGCCAGCATTTGCTGTTAGCACCGCAGCATCAAGTATAATTGGACAACTAGTCGGAGCAGGAGAAGAGAGTGAAGCACGTAAAGCGGGATTCGAGATTGCAGGGATAACGGCACTACTTATGCTAGTGGTGGGTATGCTTCTAGTTGGAATATCACCGTTCGCCCCTGAAGCCTTTACCAGCAATCCTGAGACAAGGAGACTAGCAATGATCTACCTTATCCTAGCAGGTGTCTCAGAACCCGGACTAGGAGTGATAATGACCATAGGAGGATCCATTCGTGGAGCGGGAGAGACTAGAGTTCCGACTATTATAAATCTAGCAAGCCTATATGCTGCCCGCATACTACCAGCATACATTATTGCATCAAACCATATAGCACTCATGGGCATATGCCCACTAGGACAATGGCTTTCAATGGATCTTGACATAGGGGTCAGAACCGTAATTTTCATATATGTATACTATAGGTTTATACATAGATTGACCAAGAAACTTGTATAATGTTTATCAATAAGACAAAGTTAAAAAAATAATGTACTTGGTGACCATCTATGAACCTTTATGACCTCAAAGGAAAAACCGCTCTTGTAACAGGCTCATCCAGAGGTATTGGAGCTGCCACAGTTTTAGCATTTGCTAAACGAGGAGCCAACATTGTCATAAACTATAATACAAGCAAGGAAAAGGCTCTTGAAACTGCTGCCAAAGCCAAAGAGTATGGTGTTGAGGCAATAGTTGTAAAAGCTGATGTAGGTGACTGGGAGGAAGCTGGGAAGCTTGTAGATGAAGCTGTAAACGCGTTTGAAGGTATAGATTACCTAGTCAATAATGCCGGTATATTTGAATTGAAACCATTCATTGAAACTAGACCAGATGACTGGTATAGAATGCTTAAAACCCACGTTCTCGGAGCCATGAATGTTACAAGGAGAGCACTACCATATATGAGGAAAGGGGGTGGAATCGTCAATATTTCAAGTATTGTTGGTGTAAAACCCTCTCCTGGCCCAGGTAGAGTAAGCTATTCTACCGCAAAAGCTGCATTGGTAGGTTTTACGATTAGTCTAGCTGTAGAGCTAGCTGATAAAGGAATTAGAGTTAATGCCGTTGCACCGGGACTTACATTAACTGAAATGGTGGTTAAAGGAATACCTAATCTAGATGAAAGAGCAAAGAAGATACCTGTTAAACGTATAGGTACTCCTGGAGAGATAGCTGAGGCTATAGTCTTTATGGCAATTCACCCATATATAACTGGAGAGGTACTAGTAGTTTCGGGTGGAGAGTAAATCTACCTATTCACCAATTTTTATTCTAGAGACAAAAGAATAACACCTGTTAATGCTAACAGTATCCCTGCAATTTTCTTGGGATCCGCTTGTTCTCCGAGAAATATGTATGACAATATGAATGTGACTGCTGGATAAATACTTGTCATAGCAATAATTGTCCCTGCTGATGCTTTTTCAAGGGCTTTTATGACGAATAGATAACCCAGTGTTCCGAATACACCTGCAGTTAAAATAACTAACAATGATATACCTATTAGTATTTTTGGTTTGTATGCTAGGTATATCCATGGAATAACTAGGAAGGGAGCTAATGATGCAACAATGTAAACAGCTACTCCTGTCATACCTCTCATAGTTGCATATTTGATTAGGACCCCCCATAAACCCCAAGCAAGTATTGCCATTATGCCGTAGAATAGTGTTCTAGAGTCCAAAAGGCCCCCCTCTAATACTTTGGACTGATATGTTGTTTATACTTGATTTCTTACTATAAAGTTGTAATTATCTTTCTAGGTGCTTGAAATAGTATAGGTAGAGTTTAGCGGATGAAAATCTAGTTCATATTACTGCAATACATATAGTAAGGGAAGATTATTTAAAAAGTTGAAAAAGAATGATTTGGCTGATTAGGCTAGGCCTAGATCTTTAAGTGTCTTCTCGCTTACAAATTTGTAGGTTATGCCACAGTCACCGGGACATACGGCTTTTATGGCTTTCCTGCCGTTCTTGAGTGTAACAACCTCATAGTTGTTTGTCTTCATTTTCTTCCTGCACTTAACACAAAATACTTCTATTTCAGGCTTTTTCTTGGCCATGGGTTTTCACCCATTATTTTTAGTATATAATTTTTACATTAAAAGCGTTATGGTGAATATCACCATTATTAATAAAAAATTTTAACTCATTTACATCTTTACCTATCAAAAATTTTTCAAAAGGTAATACCCCCCGCAAAGAGCTCGCCGTTTCCGGCTCTCCTCACAGCCAAACAATCCTGTAAGGCTCTGGAGACCCTCTTCACTTCAACGCTCTCCGCGGGGGTTAGTTAAGAGATATAAACTTGGAGAAAGATAAAATTATGGAATAATAGGTAGGTTGATACTTAATATACGCTTAAATCTATGTCTGAAAGACTAACCACACCAACTAGTTGGCTATTCTCGTCTATTACAGGTAAATGCCGTGCCTTTATCTTAGCCATAACCTCTTTCGCTTCTTCCACCGACGCTTCAGGAGATACTGTCACAGGATCTTTGGTCATGACCTCCTTTATCTTAGTCTCATAGGAGAGTTCTCTTACCACAACTCGCTTAAGAAGGTCACGTTCAGAAAATATACCAACAACCCTGCCCTCCTTATTAACGACTGGTATAGCGCCTATATTCAATTCAGCCATCTTTTTAACAGCATCAAAAACAGTCTCATCTTCTCTTACTGTAACAGGGTTTTTCAACATTACATCTTTGACTTTGTACTCCTGACTCAACCTCTCTCACCCATATCTTTCTTATGAGCCTTTTCCACTTTCTATATTCTTTTAAACAGATAATTATATACATGCGTGGAGGCTTACCTAAATAAGGATGGATGTAATATGTATACTAGCGTGATAGAAAAGTTTTTGAGGTGTGTTTGAATGGAAGATAACCGAGAGGTTTCTAAGACAAAAGCAATCTTTGAGGGAGAAGCTAAGATAGGTGAGATTATGGGTGGATTCCAAGCTATTAACCTCTCGCCCGAGGATATAAGCTCTCCTCTATCCTTTCAGATGGCTCTAACTAGAATCTACGAAACTCTGATGAAGAACATAGAAGAAGGCCCTAAGAAGAAATACTTTGCAGAGGTAAGATTTAAGGATGATATGGGGAATCCCGTAGTGATTAGTATTGATCTGGGCAATAAACCTCCTCTGTTCTCGAATAATAAGGTTAAAGCTAGAGTTCTAGTGGAGATATACGAGGAAGATTGAACCAGCTTTCACTTCCTCTTCTTAGGAGGTAACGGTTCTTCTACCTTGACTCCCACACCTATCAACCTTCTTAATGAGTCTTCGAGAAATTTAGCATAGAATCCTTTCTGCCCTATGAAAGCTCCAATACCGTCCCTTGCAATGACAAACACTATATCAGACCCTACTAAATCAGCCTTCCTCACATGTTTATGAACCCAACCTACAGGATGTATAGCTCTTACCACTTCGGTAAAATCTAAAGTCAATTCTAAACCTCTTATTCTAGCGTTTAACTCCTCTTCAAGTCTACTTATTCTCTCACCACCTGATCCTATCAAGCGAGGTAAGTGCCCTTCCTTGACTATAAGGACTATATCAGGAGTATGCTCACTAGAAATTTTCCATTTCTCCTTCAAAGATTCAAGGTCTAATGCTGTGATGACAGCTGCATCCGGTGCGATTCTTGAAGCACCATTTAACGCGTCCTCCTCTGCTTTTGATAGCTTCCTTCCTCTCATCCTAGCCTCGAATAGTAACTTGATACCCAGCTTGGCTCCTGGCCTTACAATATCTCTTATTCCTAGGTCGACAACTTCAGTTCCATCCAGTTCTCCTAGAAGTAAGCTCCTAGCAATTTTCGCTGAATTAACCTTTCTAGCTTGAAGTATAGGATCACCTATAATTATTAACCTGGAATTCTCACCTAGCCGTAAAACTATTTCAGAAACTACATCCGGTGGAACATTCTGAATATCATCCATAATTATGAGGGAATCATCAAAACTCCTTCCTCTAAGTAGGTGCGGGTGAACATAGAGGATTTTACCTTTAGACTCCAAGTCTTCGAGAACCCTAGTATCAACAAACCTGTATACAAGATCTCGAAGATAGGCCCTTACGGACTCCTTCCATACCTCATGGTTCTTCAATAATGGGAGTTCGCTACTGGTTTCAATATCGATTAACGGTTTTGAAATTACAACTCTCTTGTATACACTATTTAATATTGAGTCAATCGCGTATAGTAAGCTTATCATGCTCTTACCCGTCCCGCTTGGACCGAATACGCCAACTATCTTGCTTTTGTTAGTCTTAAGTACTTTAAACAGCCTTTTCTGACCGGTCGTTTTAGGGGTTACTTTTCCCATCAAACTCACAATCATCACCATAATATTGAGTTTAAAAAGCAGATTTTAATAAAGACAAGGAAACTTTCAGGCATTCTCTTTTTAATATGCCAAGCTTTTCACTCCAAACATGGAGGGATATGGTTTGGTTAGAGTCAAAATAGGTGTTCTACAATTTCCTAGGGATGATGAAGTTCTAGAGAAAAATGTTGAGAAAGCTAGAGAACTAATTCAATCGTCAACTGCTGATCTAATATTCATGTCTGAGAACTGGTTATCGAAAAAACCTGTTGACATTGTTGAGTACATGAATATCGTTGAGAACCTCTCTATGACAAGGGAGGACGCGTATGTTTTCTCAGGATGCCAATACGTAAAGCTTGGTAATACTATTAGAAGCGTCGGATTAGCAGCAATAACCGGTGAGAGTAGGATTTCATGCGAAAAAATATATCCATCTAATGCTGTAGGGGAAAGAGGTAAGATTTCTCCGGGAGTTTACATAGATCCTGTTCCTACTAAAGCGGGGCTTGTTGGTTGTGTAGCATGTGTAGATATAATGTACCCTGAAATTGCCAGGCTCCACGCACTGAGTGGAGCGGTATTGATATATAATCCTGCCAGCATGCCGTATGATAGGCTAAATCTGTGGCACAGTATAGGTGTAGCTAGGGCCGCTGAGAACCAAGTCTTTTATGTAGGGGTAAACACTTTGGGCACTACTTACGTTGACGGGCGGCCTACGGTAGGCGGTAGCTTCGTAGTTGATCCCACAGGGAACATAGTCTTCAGTGTTACAGAAGAAGAGGGATTGTTCGAGGTCGATTTAGATCTATCAATGATAGATGAGATTAGGGAAAGAAGACGCTATATTGACGATGTGAAGGAGACTGTTTCATCTTTCTATGATAGATTTAGGTTTATGATGACTCATAGATGAAGGAGACTTCATTATAATATAATGTGTTGAGAAGAGAGTTTTTCAGAAAAACTGTTGCTGTTATTCAGTTCCTTCCATTAGAATGTTTTTTAGAACCTGTTTAGACCTTGGCAAGTACTATCTCTACTGTTGAGACCCTGCTGGTTCTTCCGTCGGGATTGGTTACTTGCTGGCTGCCGATGGTGACTGATTTAACGTCAAGGTTCTTGAGGAACCTGTTCCTTACTATCTCTGCTGTATCGACTGCCTTGCATATGCTCCTGCCGCGTGCCTTGATTATTACTTCATTGGCATCTGTGTTGCTGAGCAGGGTTAGTGTCGCTAATACATAGTTCATTACAGGTTTCTTACCTATTAGAATTACGTTTGCAGGTGTGGGTGTTTCTTCTTCCATGTTTTCTCACCTTTTCCCTTTATATATGTATTTATGCCTCTACGGCATGTTGTTTAGTTGCTATTTGTTTGTAGTCGTCCTTATATTCTATAAAAACCTTTCTTCATCTATTACGCTCTTCTGCTAGGATGCGTCTTATTCTACAGAAACTACATACCTTCCCTGAAGTAGGCATACCGCATATTTTGCACTCGTTAAGCTTTTTAGGCTTCGCTTTTATTGAAGGTATAAGTTTACTCCAAAGATTTGTAATGTACATTGATTTGAAGCCGGGTATAATACTTTCTATTTCCTCTATTTTACCAGCTAACATAGCTGCCAGTTTTTTCTCTGGAGGCTTATATGGACAGGGCTTTTTTACTATAGGTAATCTGTTGGCTACAATGTAATTACTGGCTTCCTTATTAGAGATCAAGCATAACGGCCGTATTTTCATCACGAGTTTAGGGTGAGTAGACTCTTCTCCTGGAAGTTGTTTAGCTAGTTCTAAAATTTGACCAGTAACTATATTTGTTGTTGCAAACCGTAAGATATCATCTAGATTATGTCCTGTTGCTATAGCATTGAATCCGTTCTCTAGTGCATACTTGTTCAGGATATATCTTTTAACTGTACCACACACGCTGCACGGTGGTCTATTAATCTTCTTGCTGAAGTAGTAGTCTGCTGCTTTCTTTATTGAAAAGCCATACTCCCTTCTTAGATCCACATATGTAACATTTATGCCTATGAGATAGCTTAGCTTATATACTATCTCCCTTGATTCTTTACTGTATTCAGGAATACCTAGGTCGATGTGTATGCCCTCCATCTCTATTTTGTCTCCATACAACTTGTGCAATACATAGGAAAGTGTAGTACTGTCTTTTCCACCAGATAATCCTATTAGAAGTCTCTTAACTCCCCCGAGTAGGGCATAGCGTTTAACGCATCTGTCTACTTTCGATTCTATAAACCTTGAATAATGCTCCTTACACAAATACCCCTTATACTCATCAACGTAAACGTATCCTGGTTTACCGCAGATCCTACATCTAGCCATATGATGACACCTGAATACTCTAGTGCTCGTTAATTCTCAGTACTTCCATTGAGGATACATCCATTAGAACTGAAACCCCTATATTACCTCTTCTGGATACCCATAATACCTTGATCTTATCCTTCACAGGGCTTTCAACAACTACTGCACTAGCTTTAGGTTCTTCCTCAAGGAATCTACGTACTTCTTCGAGGTTCAAAGTTTTCTCAATATGCTCTCTGTATTTATTAATCAATCTCTTCGTGGCTAATACAGATCTAGCCATTACAATTACTATTATTATTGTCAGTATCACTGCAAGCCAAAAGGCTAGGCCTATCTCTATTATCATTATCCATCATCCTAACCTTTCTGTCTGTATGCAAGTGTATTTATCTGGTTTCCTATGTAAAAGATGATAGGTGCAATATGTATGTGTGATTGCAAGGGCCTTGAAGGCTGGAGCCTAGTAAAGTGTTTAGCCCCTCCTAGAGGGGAGTATGAGGTTATTGTTAAGCTTAAAATTGGGAGTGTATTAGCGGTAAATAACGAAGGATTCTTTCTGCGAGTAAAGAGGCCCGAGGGCGGCCTCCCGTTTATATCAACGGATGACACTCCGGTTAATCCGAAGGAACTTGATGCAAAAGGACTTGTATCATGGGATGAAGTGCTATGTGATACAGTGAATATGCTCCTTAAAGCATCTACCTATGGATCGAGTTATGCTAAGAAGAAAATAGAGGATTGCAAATACATTGTTAAAATAATACTGGAGAACTGTGTTTAGAACTTCAAGCCCAGATCATCTGCCTTTACACCTACCTCATAGTTGATGTTTAATTTGTACCAATCTTCGCCTAACTTTCTCACAGCATCCTTAAGTTCTAGTGTTACTTTGTGCCTGAACACCTTGAGCTCAGATGACACATCCTCCCATTTTCTGCCTTGGAGAACTTTTCCAATGAGAATCTTCTCTTTTAACTCATCTAAAACCGGCTGAGGATTTGGTGTTGTATAGAAATAATGCTTGGTTAGTTCTAGTACTATATCTGTAGCCGCCTCATAAGTCATAGGTCCGTAACTATATACCCATAGTCTGTCAAGGTTCACGGGGGATAATGTAGGTGGGTGTTTATTGGTTTCAATCTGGGGGTTCATATAGAGCATCTGGTGTGCTATATCTATCTCAAGGTCCTTATATGTGTCATAAAGACTGTTTAACAGTTTAGACTTGTATAGTGCGGTACTATAAGTAACTAATTCGGATGATATCTTGGTTATAGGCTTCAAAACCAGTATAGTGTACTCGCCGCTAACCGGGTTTCTATCAGGACTTATGTGTAGAACGTAAAAGCCGTTTTTAATCCAAAACCTTAGTAATTTTTCGTTGACACCGAACCCTGAGCCAAGCCAATCCAAACCTGTATCTACGGATTCCATATATATTTTTGACAACATGAAACTTCCTATACCTCTATCTTGAACTTCCGGGTGAGTTGCTATTCTAACTATTCTTAGACCCTTCATAAATCCATATTCTTTAACTCTATGATGCTTTAGCATTCTATCTGGAATTATATTTCCAGGGATCTTATCGCCCCTGAGAAGACTGTTTATTACCTCATCGTCTAAATCCCCCTCATACGCAGCTTGAATAGCTCCTACTATTTTCCCTCCTCTTACTGTTTTGGTTATCCTAATAATGTGGTGCGGTGCATCGGCTAATATGGCGAGATCGTCTGGCTCGTTCCTATAATGTGCAAGTACATATATCGAGAAGAGCCTTCTAAGCGTTTCCTCACCCTCTAGAGAGAATAGCCAGTATGGGTCGATTTTTTCATATAACAGTCTCCCTAAAGTTATATCTTCCTGGTCGATATCATCCAGCATGTCAACTTCAGCGTCCAATATTAACGCGTCAAAAAGCCATTTCTCGACAGGGTCCTCTTTACCATACCTGATAGGCTCATTCATATCGACGTGTTTGACTACTGTAGACGGATCTTCTTTAATTGTTTTAAGGAACCTTATTGAGAACCCCCTGCCAGCACCTTCATATCCATGTATAGTAGAGGCAAAAACTATACGTCGATGACGTCTCCAGATCTTATGGAGCAGTGGAACGTGTATACCAGAAGCCTCATCAACCGCTACTATGTCGCCTGATAGCTTGGGTATCATTAAAGGCTCCCAATATTCTAGGCTAAACCCGTCTCCCTGAATTTCAATTATTTTTCCATTCTTCTC
Source organism: Candidatus Tiamatella incendiivivens (assembly GCA_015522635.1). Classification (NCBI taxonomy): domain Archaea; kingdom Thermoproteati; phylum Thermoproteota; class Thermoprotei; order Acidilobales; family Acidilobaceae; genus Tiamatella (SeqCode); species Tiamatella incendiivivens (SeqCode). The sequence goes on from WALW01000019.1 coordinate 83,705, forward strand.
TTTCGGCTTGGGATTTAATCCGAGTAATTCTGAACCTTTTATCGCTAATTGAAACAGGCTTTGGATGCTATCCAGGCTTGGTGCTGTGACTAGTACTCTAACCCTGTGTTTATGCTTTCTGAGAGTATATGCAAACCCTATTAATCCCAAGCCTACGGCACAGCTTTTTCCCCTCCCTCTATCTGCTGTAACTACTAGAATCTTCTTTCTACTTTTATGGGGTTTTTCATAGAACCATTCCATTGTTTTTATAACATCAATTTGATCCTGAGTTAGAGATAACTTGTATATTCCCTTTGGATACATGGTCTCTTCTGGTATCCTTATAACTCTCTTGGTTATGCATGCCGTTAGTTCCGGTTTTCCGGAGAGTAGCCTTCCCTTATCTACGTTATATACGAATAAACCTGTATTATGCTCACGTAGTTTCCTCTTGAACCAGGAAATGAAAATATGCCGTGTATTACTGTACCCCGGTGCAAGGAGATTCTGCTTGAAAATAGTTAAGAAAGTATCCCATTCCTCCCATGGAGGGGTCTGAAGTATTATCATCCCTCCACCTTGGACTATACCTATTAGCCTTCCAACATCATTCGGCTTCAAATCATTTGAAAGGTCAAGGACTAGAGCTTGAAAAGTTGTTCCAAGATATTTCTCTGAGACCTCATATACCGCTGTTGTTTGCCTGATTATCTTAGAGCGGTTCTTGATTGTTTTTCTAACAATCTCCTTCCTAAGAAGCGCGTCCTTATACTCGTCATGGAAGACATATAACAGGTTTATTTCCTCTTTGAGCTTCTTCCTAGCAACCTTTTCATAGTATAGCAAGAGCCTCGCTGTTAACGATCCTATTGCTGATGGATTCCTACCTGAAAAAACAACTAGGACACGGTGATTGTTATCTATCGCAATGGACAATGCTTTCCCTATCTTTGTTTGTACTCTCGGGAACCCGCTAGGTATATGGCCAGCTAGGTTGCCAGAGATTTCAATAGCCTTCTCTTCGATTTCTCTTCTTACCAAACTGATTCCTCCCATAAGGATAATACTAGGTAGGATAAAGGCTTAAAACGTGAAGCAAAAAACTCGATCGAATGCTAATAGGAAATAGTTAAAGTTAGATATATTAACCTTAAAAATATTGGCAAAAATAATATAAAACTCGCTTTATACAACGTAAATACAGGTCAGGTGACCTAACCGGTGATATAATTGCCTAGAGCACCTTATAGAGATAGCTTGAAAATGCTAGTTCTCCGGCTCCTAGCGGAAGAGCCTATGCACGGCTACAAAATTTTGAAAAGAGTAAGTGCCCTGACAGGAGACAAATGGAAACCTGCTCCAGGTACGCTCTATCCACTACTTGACCATATGGAAAAAGAAGGACTGATTGAGACATACACCATAGAGAGGGGGAGAGTTAAGAGTGGTGAGAGAATTCTCTATAGACTAACTCATAAAGGCTGGGATGAGTTTATAAATAAATTGAGGATGAAAACTGACGCGTTAATCAATATGTACTCATTCATTCTATGTGGAGGATTAAAGACTCTATATAATAATGGTTTCAATGGAGAAGCAATCGAAATCTATAAGACAGTAAAAGACTCGCTGAGTAAATTAGTAGAATCCTGCAAATACTTAGATGAGTCCTAGACCTTGTAAAGATACGTATACAAGTATGGATATGCTTTGACCATATCCTCGATATCAACGTATTTATTGGTTTTTAGTAGACTAACAATATACCCTTTATCCATTAAGTAGAGTAGTCCCCTTCTAGCAAAACCTTTCCTCAAATTACTATACTTTAGAACTGTGGGTGGCTTTCTTAGCCCACTTTTTAGGAGTATACTTAACACCCTCTTAGCGTCATCCTCCCTTTCTATTACAAGTACTACTCGTCTAGTGTTGAATCCCGTGTTATATAGGAGTAATCCTAGTTCATTAGCAACAGGAAGTATGCATTCTTCTTTTCTATTGCAGGTTTTTATGAAACCATTCCTAAAGTTGAATTCTTCACCTATGCTTGCCGGGGCTTTGCTGAAATACGATTTTATGCCTTCCTTCACGATTCTGTCTACTAACTTACCTTGTATCTTCGCATCTACTGCTTTTGCTAACAACTCATCAAGGTATTCAATCCTCTCAAAATCTTCTTCCTCTCTTATAAATAGATAGTTCAGGATGGTGTGGGGCAATACATTAAGGAACTTATATTCGTATTCTGGGTTCAGGCGTATAACAACATAGCTTCGCTTGCCCCTATCTAGTGAGACTTTCTTATATGATTCTTCGAACGATGCCGTTCTGAATATCACATTACCGCAGCACTCTAAACTTAGGGGAATTACCGCAGTGTCTTCTTTTATTTTACCTAAGTAATATGTAATCTTGCCCGGACTTAATCCCCGGGGAAGTCTACCTGTCACTAAATAGAGTTTTGGTGCCACTGGATAAAGAGACTCAGCGAAAGGCTCAACCTCCTTGTAGTCCGCTTTGATGGGGATGAGGTTTGTTGTAAATGACTCGTAGGTCAACATTTCGTGTTCAGCTAGTATATCCAGTATCTTCTGGGCCGCCCTGAGTGGAGCTGTCCTATCTCTTCTGACCCTTACCGGTGTGACTGGAATAAAAGCTTCTGAAGGCAATATTAGTGTATATGGATCTACCTCTATATTCATTGAATGCTTCTTAAGCCAGTTATGCATTTCAACTAGTAAATTATATGTTCTTAGAAGACTTGAAGGCTGAATGGTCTCTAATTCCATAAGCCGTTTCCTAAGATTCTTGTCTCTGTTCGAGTATAGTGATATTATATGTGCTATCTTGCCGTCTCTCCCTGCTCTACCAGCTTCCTGGTAGTAATCTTCAATGCTTTCACTCAGCATATAGTGAATTACATACCTAATATTCGGTATATCCACGCCCATACCGAATGCCTTTGTGGCGACTACTATTCTTGGCTTACTACCAGTTTCACTGGAATTGTAAATTACTCTTTCAATACCTAGTCTCTCCTTGTCAGATAGCGATCCATGGTAACCTATGGAGTATCCATCACCGAATTTCTTATTTACCAGGTCAACAACGAAATCAACATTCGCCCATGGAGCTTCTTCACTTTCAACAAACCCGGTAAATACTATTCCCACATAAGGAGCTCTCTTCGAGTTAAGCCGTCGGGAAAGCTCGGACAAAGTATACAGGAGCTTCTCCTTACGTTGATTGGTAGAAGTTACTGGTTCAACATCGAACCTTAATTCTTTCCTAATAACAGGTCCTTTCAATATCAAAGGTCTTGATTGATGCCACCCGAATTCCTCACGTTTTCTGTGGGGATCATTCAAGTCTATGTTAATTACAACAGGATCAACGCGTCCTCCTACTAGTATTTGAACTACATCCTTGTCTATACCAGGTGGAAGGGTTGCTGTGAAACCCAGTATAGGTATCTTAGGGTTAACCTTGTTTCTTTCTACCAGGATTCTAGCCATATGCAGGTAGCTTGGCCTGAATGTTCTACCCCACTTTGAAAGTGTATGGACCTCATCTAGAGCTATGAATAGCGGTCTCCGTGGCGGATTAATTATGTCCTGTACAATTGGATCTTCGAATCTTTCAGGCGTAATGTATAGAAAATCCAGTAACCCGTTTTCATACAAGCTAAGTATTATTCTCCTTTTCTTAGGAGTGATTCCCGCATCTATATATTCAGCAATGAATCCTTTGTTGTTAAGGCTTCTTACCTGATCGTGTATAAGAGTCCGGAGAGGAGAGACTATTATTGCTGGGAGCCCCATCATCGATTCTCCTAGTACTCTACCCAAAACTTGGTAGATTGCACTCTTACCAGCACCAGTCGGTAAGACTGTTACAAGTACAGAAGGCGACCCTGTTGTATACATGGATAAGGCATATGCTATTCCTCTTTTCTGATAGCCCCGGATCGATAGCTCTCCTCCGTTCTTCGACCAGTATTCTTGGAATACTTCCACACCTCTCTTCAAGAGGTTCATATGCATCTCTTTTATTGTAGAAGAGGATACTACTGCTGGAAGGCCTTTTGATTCAACTACGTGGACATGAACTCTATCCTCAAGCAATTCAGGTCTTACTCTAGTTATCAGCGTTATTATACTACCGTGAGAAATCCTTGATACCTTAAGTGCAATATTCCTAATTAGTTCCTTGAAAGCTTCGGGAAGTTCATATGTGGAATAGTACGATAATGGCAATTGTCTAGCAAGTATTTTCTCGGGATTAACTATGATAACATGCTGTTTTTCTTCCAACACGGAAGGCGATACTAATAATTCACTCCAAGTTACCACAGTTAATTCAGGGTTAACGCTTTCAAGCATTTTCCTAATCGCATTGTTAGGCGCTATTACCAGAGTATCTCCTTCGATAAGAGATGAAATTGCTGTTGCCAATTCGTGAAAACTTGTTATATAATCGGTTAAGCCGAATACTCTGACTATAGGATTACCCGCATATTTCTTGTCATTCTTGAAGAATTCTCTTAATTTACCTGGCATAAGATTTACCGGGGAGACTATCTCAATCCTTGGGAAAATCTGTTCTAACCTTTCAAGAAATTCTTCATCTAGACAATAAGTTGTCCTGTTGTCAGTATAGGTTTCTATGCAATCTCTAAGCTTATAAGATAACTTTCTATCAGGGATTACTCTATTCTCGGTTACTATGACGCCTTTACCGCCTATAAGGGCAAATACAGGGTTGGATATAGTATCTATGACCAGCTTCCTGCCACGAATCTTGGAACCGCACAGGGATACTAGCCTGTTGAGGTTCCATGGTGCTACTTGAATTCTTGGAGGGAGAGACTTGCATGCCTTCCTATATATCAGTTTTTCCTTTACAAGTCTCTTTATCGCTTCCTCGAATTCCAAGTAATCTTCAAGTCCCTCTATAAGGTATAGTGGATCGTACCACCATCCCATAGTTCTAGCAGTCATATACATCAATAATTGAGCATAGTTCTCCCAGGGTGATTCTCTATTCTCTATAGGTGGAAGAATGAAAGCATATGGAGAGAAAACAGGTTCTAATGGATTAATGCTTTCAGTTACCAGAACGGTATTATTGACATAGGTTTTACTAGGTGTCTCCATTACTATTTTTCCAGGAGGAAAATTCTCATCTTCAAGACGAGGTGTATTAGGTACCTTTCTCAAGGGTTTATAGGGCGGCCTAACAAAACTTCTAATGCCTTTAGGTAGGAATAGATCCTTCGTTTCTGGAAGTTTGTCCATAACATACTCGATCATCCAGAGAGCTGAGTCAATTAAGAGTTCCAGTTTTTGTCTAACATCAAGTTTACCTACATTGTAAAGTTTGCTAAGAACTTGTTCTAGCCTAGTCGATGTCAATTGTGGTATCGCTAATTTAGCTAGGAGTCTATAATCGATTGAACTCTCGTACAGTTTTTCTTTACCATCAACTCCATATATTATTGTTAGTCTGGGTTTTAGAATTTGTATTAACGCATCGTAGCTTAGTCCCTCAGCATCCTTCTCTGGAGTTATCACTGCATACTTTCGTCCATTATAGAGGGCTATCTTAGTTTGTTTGTCTATAACAGCTATGCCCATAATGGATCCTTCGAATAACGAGTAAAAACTCTCCAAATCGAGTAGTTGAGATGTTTTCTTCTCCCATTTTATCCATCCTTTCGTGAAAAAAGATTCTCTTGCCCGTTTTAGGGTTCCTGTATCAACTAGCTCCGGGTTTCTCTCGGCTATTTTGATAAGTATTGGTAACTCCTCAACTTCAGACAGTATTCCATAGAGATCAGTGAAGGAGATTCGGCTGCTTTTTAGCATTACCTCTAATGATTTCTCAAGGTTTGCTTTGTCCTCCGTGAATCCGTAATCTAATCCTATTCTAGCAAGTTCACTCTTTAGCGTCTTCCTCTTTATCCTGTAGGTGAATTGACCTATTTTAGACGCCCGTAGAGAGGTCCCTAGCTTATAGTATTCGATAAAGTCGTTCGAATCCGTATCCATTAGGCATCATCGAAATGAGTTGTTATACCACTCTGTTTTATAACCAGTATTACGCACTATTTGAAGAGAGCTTACATTTATTCTCAAATAGCAGGCTCTCATATCCTTCCACATGCTCCCCCTTAGATACCTTTATTACGACTAGCCTGTCATCATCTGATACCCCCGTCTCACCTGAGGCTTCCACCTTTAATACATGCATACACATAGGGAGATACCAATATGCTTCGTAATTGTATTCGGCTTCTGCTTCCTCATAATATTCCTCGTATATGTTCCTTCCATCCTTTACGTTGAAGCTTATTGACACGTGGAAAATTATAACTGGACGATTGGGTTCTAATAGTACTATATCAGGTTGAAGCACATTCCAGGAAGCTTGTTGTCCATTGATAAGTATTCTTTCTCCTCGTAGAATGTTCTCCATTCCACGGTGTAGTAATCTTTTCTCCCTCGCCAAAAGTCCTTTATCCTCTAGAACTCTTTGATAATACCCTGTCTCCTCGTAGTATTTGTATTCGACTACCTGTAATATTTCGCCGTGAGGGTATACTGTGAAAAACCCAGTCGATTCTATAGGGGTTAATTCAGGTTCACTCCACGGCAAGATTATTAAATCCTCTCAGAGCCTAACTAGTTGTAGATCTTTGCTTATAAGGTATTAGTGGATGAGGGATATACTCGACTCCTGGCCTGTTCATGGGTGCTTGTGGGAAGAGCTCCATGAACTCGTATATCTCAACGGGTATCTCGTCTTTTACATCTAACCCTAGTTTCTTAGCTTCCTCAAAGGTTATCGGGTAATCATGCGTCCAATGTCCCTCTGTTAAAAGCTTGGCCAGTTCCCTAGCGCCCTCCTCCCCCATTCTATCCTTAACTAATTCTACAATAAACCCTTGAATCTCAGTTAACGCTTTTTCTGCAACATCTGCCATTAACAAAATTTTGTCTGACGTATCTTTCCCTTTCGTTTGAGCAACCTTAATTATGGACGGTGCGGGTGCATGGAATGTTTGATCTATAGCTAACTGGGGGTCTAAGGGTCCTAGAACAGCGTTAGGATCCATCCATATTTCATCCGCTGATAATGCTATTAGTGTTCCACCGCTCATAGCATAGTGAGGGATTACCACGACTTTTTTAGCAGGATGCCTTTTCAATGCCATAGCTATTTGTGCTGCTGCAAGCACTAGTCCTCCAGGCGTATGTAAGACTAGTGCTATAGGCTGGTCTTTCGGTGTTTGACGTATTGCTCTTATCACTGCTTCACTATCGTCTATGTCGATGAAACGGTAAATAGGGATTCCTAAAAGCCCTATTTTCTCCTGTCTATGTATAAGTGTGATGAACCTAAAACCATATCTCTTTTCTAGGACTTGTAAAAGCCTTATACGTGCTGATCGAAGCCTTTGGTAACTGTAGGTCGGTGAGAGGAGTGGTATTAGGAAGAGAAGCCAGAAAAGCATCCATATTATGGTGTTTATCGTATCAGAGCTCAGAGTTCTACACCTCCATATCCCATGATTTCTACATGCTGTACTTAGGTTAAAGTATAGTTATTTTATTTGAAACTGGGTGAACTCTAGTTAAAATAGTTTATAAGCAATAATTTCTTCATTGGTGGGTTAATAGTGAGCATTATGGGGTACAATAGGAAGCTGCTCAGAGTTAACGTTTCAACAGGGAAAACAAGTGTTGAAGAGATTGACGAAAAAATCTTGGAGATGTATCTAGGAGGAAAAAGCCTTGGAGTAGCTTACTTCTACCGGGAGGTTCCCCCTTGTACTGATCCATTGTCGCCATCAAACAAGATAATCTTCTCTCCTGGAAGTTTATCCGGCCTAGCTCCGGGGTCTAGTAAGGCTATAGCAGTCTCGAAGAGCCCCTTAACTAAACTCTTGACAGATAGCTCTTTTGGAGACTACTTCTCTCCTCTTCTAAGGAAAGCTGGGTTTGACTTATTAATCATTGAGGGAGCTAGCAAAGACCCTGTTTATGTCTACGTGAATAATGGTGAAGCCGAAGTAAGAAGCGCCGAGAAACTCTGGGGAAAGAGTAATTTAGAAGTGGTTAAGAGGCTGAGATCAGAAGTTAATGGGAAAGCTAGTATTGCTTCAATCGGTCCTGCGGGTGAGAAGTTGGTCAAGTATGCAAATATTATCGCTGACTCGCAGAGAGCGGCAGGTAGGGGGGGACTAGGAGCTGTCATGGGTTCTAAAAAACTGAAGGCTATAGTGGTATATGGTGAACAAGAGATACCGGTGGCTTCACCTGAAGAGTTTAAGAAATTATGGGATGAACTATATGTAAAGTACGAGACGTCGGAGCAAACTGCTGACTCAAGAACGCATGGAACAATGAACGGACTCATATATAGCTCTCAAATGGGAATGTCGCCGAGCTATAACTTCAGGAGGCCCTTTATTCCTTTAGAATTGGCTGAGAAACTCTCGCATAAAGGCATTTCCGGGTTTGAAGAAGAAGCTCCATGGTGGATACATGGTAAGTCATGTCCGATTAAATGCTCCAGATACACTAAACTATCCTATAATGGAGAGGAGTTCGAAGTCAAACCTGAGTACGAGAGTATAGCTATGCTTGGGGCTGCAACAGGAATATTTGATTCTAAAGCAGTGTTATACCTAAATTACCTCGCTAATAACTATGGACTGGACTCTATAAGCCTAGGAAACACGGTAGCTTGGTTCCTTGAACTAGTAGAGGAAAAACTAGTCGATCCGGAGGAATTCGGTGTCGATGTAAAAGGGTTTGGAGATGTAAGGGGCGTTATTACACTTGTTAAGCTGATAGGTGAAAAAAAAGGGGTAGGTATTATATTGTCTGAAGGAGTGAAGCGTGCTTCGGAATTACTCGGTGTCGGTGAAGACAGGGCTATTCATGTTAAAGGATTAGAGGTGCCAGCATGGGATCCTCGTGGTCTTAGAGGCTTTGCATTAAGTTATGCAACAGCAGATATAGGGGCTAGTCATCTTAGAGGATGGCCTAAGACTAGGGATAGACCTATTGACGGCCCTGCCGTGGAGGTAGTTGAGAGCCTTGCACATGATAGGGATAGAAAGACTGTATTTGACAGCCTTGGATTATGTATATTCATACCATATACCGAAAATGAAATATTGAAGCTTTACAATTATGCAACAGGCCTTGATGTAGATATCGAAGATCTCTATTTAGCAAGCCGCCGGGAAGAGTGTCTCGCTAGGATCCACAATGTTTTAGACTGGGTTACACCACCGTTACATGATACTATACCACTTAGATGGTGGGAGCCTGAAGAGGAGGGGCCTGCTAAGGGCTCAAAGGCTTTTCTCGACAAAGAAGACTTCAAGGCTGCATTAAGAAAGTACTATGAGATAAGGGGGTGGCATCCTGATTATGGTGTCCCCCTACCAGATACGTTAGAAGAGCTTGGAATTTCGTGGGCTGAGAACGAGGCTGTTATGGCAATTATGGGTGTGGAGCTGAGGATGAGTTGGATGGAAAAATGATGGCTGAAACGCATTGCCATACGACAAGTAGTGATGGAAAAGATTCACCTGAAATTGTAGTATTGGAGGCATACAAGAAAGGCCTTGATTTTCTCGCTGTCACGGATCATGATACGTTTAGGGGTTCTGTATTAGCGGGGAAAGCGGTAAAGCTACACGACCTTGATAGACCTGTTGTAATTTTTGGTAACGAGGTTAGAACCACGTATGGTGATATACTAGTCTTATGCGATAAGCCCCCCTCAAAAGTATCTAAAGATCCCTGGGAACTCAAAGAAGACGCCGAGGAGAATAACTGTATAACAATAGCTGCTCATCCCTATAGTCCTTATGAGCCAGCTGTAGGTGATCTTATACGGAAAAACCCGGAATTGTTTGACGCCATTGAGGTATGGAACGCTACTAATCTTCCTTACTTGAACAGGAAAGCTTGGAAAGTAGCTAAAGAGCTTGGTAAACCTGGAACTGCTGGAAGTGATGCGCATGTGAAGGAAGAGTTAGGTTCTGCTGTAACACTAGTCGAATCCTATGATTATAGTATTGAATCCTTTCTAGAAGCTGTTAGAAAAGGAAAAGTATTGCCGGTTAAAGGTATTCCCAGCTTTAAGGCTATTTTAGTTCATACCGCTTGGGGGATTAAAAGGCGGCTCTAGAACTTAGGTGGCTCTATATATCTTAGTACAATATCTTTCGCCTTTTCCAGTTTCTTTTGATGATCCTCGAGGAATTTCTCCAGTAGTTTCCATGCATTCGTCTTACAGTAACCGCACAATAGTTTACCAGTAATACAAGCATCGTATATTTCCTGCAACTGTTTATCGTCATCAAGTAACTGGAACATATAAAAATCATATATTGTGCATTTCCAAGGCTCTGCTCCCAGCTTCTTCTGTTCTTCTACGGTTGCACGTCCACCGGTTAATGCCCTCATGAGTTTAGATCTCGCTACCTCCGGCAGGTCTGTAAGGAATATCGTGGATTCTGGTTTGCTGCTGCTCATTTTGTTTCCATCAAGTCCCCTCTGTAACATATGATAAGTGGATGCAGGTCTTTCGAGGCCTAGTTCGTTATGGAATCTGTCTGCAATATCTCTAGCAAGCCTTAGATGGGGGTCCTGGTCTGCTCCTACCGGGACAATAACATTCTTGTATCCGCCATATTCCTCGAGTTGCACGTGGAGAATATCGGCTGCCTGCGTTAATGCTGACACTACCTTTGAGGGTTCCATTGTCCCATATATTGCTTCCATTTCAGCTAGACTTACTTTTCTAGAAAACATCTGGATAAGCCTGTAATACATTGGCTTCTGGTTTGTTTGGAAATAGAATACTGCCCTAGATGGATCAAGACCTAGTGCAATTAGATTCGCTATATACTCATAGAGTCCTATTTCTATAGTTTTTTCTCTATCCATCTTCCTGACAGCATAAGCTTCAGCGTCTGCTATTACTACGTATATCCTAACTCCCAGTCTTTGATAGTATATTATCTGATCTGCTGTTAGTTTATGGCCGAAATGGAATCGACCGCTCGGCATGAACCCTGTTAAAAGCGCTACAGATTCTCCCCTCGATAGAGGCTCAATTACTTTTTTATCGAAGTCTCTGTGACCAAATATTATGCCCCTTCTCATGTACCTGTTGGGTTCCGCTATTTCTTTGAATTTGCCCTGTACTTCGTTGAATGGCTTTATACCGAATGTTCTCATGAGCCATCCATAGTCTTTTACGCTGATATGACCCCATGGATCCAGTTTTACTTCACTAGTCATACATCATCTCCTCTGAAGACACCAGCTCTCTTACATATAGTACTTAACCTAGATTTTAGGGTTTCTCTGTGTATTCCTAGGACTCTTTCATTGCATTCATAGATTTTCCTCAGCAACTCTTCTTCCTCGAAATGCATTTTCCCAGGTATTACTATTGACTGTGGAATTATATGGAAATCTTTAGAGGCTATTTCTCTAAGCAGATCGATAGTTATCTTTTGCCGCGGAGTCCCTGAAGCTTCCATAACTATGGCTAGCATATCACCTAGAAGGCTCGATCCCCATTTCTTTACTTCCATTTCCATTAAAATGGATGCAGCTTCGTGAGCCTTCATCAACTTACTCTCATCTAGTTTCAGATCGAGAAGAAGCAAAGTGTGCAATCCTAGGCACATATTAGTATATAAGTACAAAAGTGTGCTATATGTGTATACTCCATTTAATGGGTAAACTAGCGTTATAATTCTACCGAATTTATATGCTTGCAAAAGACTCTCCAATATTGAAGTATAGACCCCGGACACGCCGTGGATGACCTTATATGGTACGCTCCTTGATGAAGCCTCTTCTAAGATTATGGAATGAGTAGTTGCAACTAGAGGATCACCTACAGTTGCAATGCTTACATTATCGGTTTCAGCTTCATGAATTACTTTCCTTACTCCTGGAAACTCTAACGTATCCCTGGAGACGGGTGTAACAGGTTTACCCAAAATCTTAGACAGGGTTTCTGGGTTTATATCACTAGAGAGATTAGTATATGAATCCAAGTATATGACATTCGATTCTTTCAGAGCGTCAATAGCCTCTATGGTTATCTGCCTAATCCATAGTCCTAACCCTACGAGATACAGCACTATAATTCACCATACTAGGGGGTCGGGTTCTGCCGGAGACCTCATATTGAAGTACAGTCCATAGGAGTATTCCTCATCCCCCACTTCTGAAATCCTGTTTGATGGAAGGTAAAAATAGAATCGTTCACCCGTGATTAATACATTATTTATGTGCAGGTGAATCTTACATTGCAAATATCATCATGGACTATGACCAATTTTACTACAATGCAAATAACAGTGCCAGGAAATAGAGAACCGTCAAGCCTTTCATCAAACTATACGAGCGTTAGAATTTTCAGTCATACTATCAAGCCTATAACCGCTGTAGTTTCAGGCGAATCCGGGCATAATTATATGATCTACATTATGGTCTTCACCGCCCTTTTAGTAGCGGTACTAACCAGTACCGACATCGATTTCAGCTTTATGAGAAATACTATAAAGAAGCTTGGTTATTGGCTTAGAAAAATTTATCTTATCGTTTCAAGGTAGGTGTTATGGGTATATTTTTTCTCCAAGTTTCTGATAGCTATTGTCATATATTTCTTGTACAGTGAATACTATTGCTGGGTACCATGGATGCGCTCTTTCGCCTTCAGGAATGGCGTGCATTAGATCATGTACTAGATTTACATATTCATAAATTAGTCCTGATTCAAGTATTTCTACGGTTGCTCTAATCTCATAGGCTCCCTTGTCAGGCGGGATTAATATTGCCAGAGTTGCCTGTTCATTTGCCGATATGTTAGTCCATGTGTGTCCTTTTGACATTATATGCGTAACCATTTTGCTCGGATCGCTGCATTCCTCGTTATAAACATAGTCAAGGATGAACTGCATTCCTTTCATTAGAGCTTGCTTTCCTTTCCCCCAATAGTCTTCAGCTATCATTTTAAGCTCGTTCAACGCTTTATCCAAGCATTCATCTTTTACAAGGTATGAAACCATGAATGGAGCAGCGTTTATACCTGCTGGCCCGTAGGTGGCAACGATAGGTGAGAGAAGATAGCTTGATTTAATAAGCTCGCATTCTATCTCGGGTACCATTCCTTTCTCCACTAAAAATTCAACTAGACGTCTCCTAGCTTTCAAAGTGTCATCTAGAAATTTCCTTGGAAGCTGGTTCATATGGCTCACCACTAATTAATTGATTTCATTATGCAAACTTTTAACTTGTCTAGGCTGAGCTTTCTATAAATCGAGTTAACCTTCCTACCATTCACTAGTTTCCCATGCGGCCTTAGTCCACCGGAGAAGGTATAAGGAATATGGAGTAATTCATGGATAATAGTTTTCACTTGCTCTTCAAACGATAAATTATAGAACCTTTCACCTATAACCTCGATGACATAACCAGGTTGTAACCCTGCTGCTATCCATGCACTGGAAAGGCCATGTATCCTTGCAATTGCCCTCGTCCTAGCTCCCCAGCTTGACAGACATTTTAATCTGTCTATTTGAACGTGAAGGAAATGCCGCTGGCTAATAATTTCTTTAATTAGACAACAAATATCAGGTGCTTCTCTGTATGTTATCCGGGACAATTAACTCACACCCAAGATGATATTATATATGAAATGATGGGGAATCCTATCGAAAGTATTAGTTGGACGATCGTTTCAATATTTAAGCTGGTAGATCTCCTTATAACACCTCTCTTTGACTTCAAACCATATCCCCTCATATACAGAGACTCAGCTAGTTCGTCTCCTCTTCTCAACATACTCAATGTTAATGGGAACAGAACCTTATATACTGGCCTACCTAGACTTCTCTGTATACCAATCACCTGGCCTAGATCCCTAAGGGTTAAAGGTATAAGTCTGGCTAAAATTACATTATAGTCATGTATTCTTGGAAGCTTTCGGAACATGCTGGAGACCGTGACTGGATTAGTTGTAGTCATAAATGCCATCGATGAGACTGACATTATGTAGACTTTGTAGCCTAGGAGGAAACCTCTTACAATCCCGGTCAGAGATGTAATAGGATATGGAGAGATTATTACTACTATGAAGAATATGATTATTGCGGGAATACTTGATAGTACAAGAATGTACTTTGCAAGGCTTTTGCTTGTTAAAGCCAAGTAAATGAATACAGGGAGTGTTGATAGTATAATTGTATAAACCGACTTGAAATAGAAGACAGATAACCATGCAGAGATAACCATGAGGATCTTAACTCTATAATCAATCCTCCAAGCTAGTCCTCGGGAATCTCTATATGCCGTAACATATGAAAATAGAAAGAATAGCTCTTCAATCAGCATCTTTTAACTCACCATTTTCCAATAAGAGTTCCCTTGTCGCGACCATCCCCCCAAATTCCCTGTCGTGAGTAGTGATAATTATCGAGACTCCTAAACTAGCTAGTCCAGTGATTAACTTGGCCAGGAAACACCTTGATGTGGGGTCTAAACCTGCTTCTGGCTCATCCATTAGTAGAATACGTGACCCACTCGCAAAAAGTACTATCAATGCAGATTTCTTCAGCTCTCCTGTGCTAAGATAGGTTAAAGGTCTATCTATTAATTCCTCTATTCCAAATTTCTTTACAAAATCTTGTGTGACACCATAGTCTGAGAGTTCTTTTCTTAGTGTGGGCATAGTAAATATTTTAACGGGATCAGAGGGTAGCACTGCTGGTTTGGAGGTATAATTTATTTTACCTTGGGATGGTTTGAGTATTCCGGCAAGCGTATACAGTAGAGTAGATTTTCCTGAACCATTTCTCCCATATATGATAATGATCTCGCCTTTCAATAATTCTACATTCACATTCTTTAATGCAGGATACCCGTTTGGGTAATTGTATGATATATTAGATGCTCTTAACACTATTGGTGTGCTGTTATATTCTTTTCCCCCAGATTCAACATCGCATTTATCGGGGAGATATTCGCCTAATATTACTACACGGTCACTTATTTCCCGGAAATATTCTGGATAGTGTGTAGCGATAAGTGAACAGAAACCGTTGTCCTTAAGCTCCATCATGAGTTTAAGGAAATTCTCCTTCTCAACCCAATCAAGATGCGATATTGGCTCGTCGAGTAGGAGGCATTTTACGCCTGGCGCTATTGTGCTGGCTATGGCTGTTTTCTGTTGTTGTCCGCTACTTAATTCGAGTATTGGACTGTACATAATGCCAGTAAGATCCAGTTTTGATGTAATTTCTCTGACTCTCTCTTCAATATTACTCATTCCGAGTATGCTTAATGATAATCCAATATCATCGTAAGGTGTGGGAGCTAGAAGGAATTGTTGAGGGTCTGGTGGTAGCATTCTAACTTTATATGCTAGCGGATCAGGGTTTTCCAGAGGATTTATATTGTCAACATAGAGTTGTCCTTTTATTTTTCCTGGTTTTATCCATGGTATTATACCTGAGACTAGTTTTAGTAGACTAGTTTTACCACTTCCATTTCTACCTGTTAAAAGAAGAGTTTCGCCTTCTCTGATAGTGAATGAAATGTTGGAGAAGACTGTTAAACCGTTGTATTCCAGGGTCAGATTCTCAGCTTTTACTGTCACTTCAGCTACAACACCTTTACGCCTGCTTCTCTTATGGCTTTCGCTAGGTATAATGCGACAAATAAGCCTATAATCATTTGCCCGAAATTAAAAGGTACCTCTGTTCCCGCCTGTGCTGGAGTTAGACCTATTATTATTATCTCATATAAATAGTATCCTAGGATCATTTCCAAGCCACCTGGTATTATACTATAGGTTATAATAAGCCCTTCTATGTCGTCTTTTGCGTAAAAGTATATTGCGGGGAGAGCGAGGAGTAATGATACTAAAGCCCAAAACCATACTCCGACATGGAGGGATACGGTTTTGCTGAATACGTAGAATGTTGCTTCTCCTGTTAGATACTGAACTCCAAGCCAATAAAGTCCTGCGTCTACTAGCCCTATGATCGGTAGGATGTATGTTCCTGTCCACTTAGATCCTTTGTGAGATAAATATAGGAATATGTAGCCTACTATGAATCCTTCCAAACCTTTGATAAGGAGTGTTCCTGGTGCATAGTTCCCATAACCACTGTATATATCCGCAAGAGAACTGCCTATCCCTCCTGCTACAGCACCTACTAGTGGTCCTCCTATTATTGCAGAGGTATACACCATCGTCTCTCCAAGATTGAAGTAGCCTCCTGTAGCAGGTATTTCCATAGCTACCATTGTCGCTCCGAAGACTAGGGCTGTTAGGATTGCACTATAGACTATTATCTTAGCCTCCAACCCCCTAGATGACAATTCCTTCACCGATTTGTTAAAATTGAAAACAATATGTTATTAAATATTAATCTTTAATAACTAATATAGATATATTACACATGGCCTAGAATAACGAGTGCTTTCTCACCCTCAGCGGTAATCTGATAAAAACGTCTACGGCCTACAACCAGGGAGGAAACCAAACCCTTCTCCTCTAGCCATTTCAAACTAGAATAAACCGCTTGAGGGGAAACACGGCGGCTACCTAAGAGTTTCCATATCATATAACCATGAAGACGCTTATGTTTTTTAAGAATCTGTAGAATACCAATCTTAGTCTCACCCATCAAGGAACGAGTGCGGGGAGAAACAGTTTTCAAGCCAGTGCTCGTTATTAACACAAGAACCTTCCATTTTCTCTCTCTAACAAGTTTCCTTCCAACAATATAGCCTGCCACGGCCGCAGGCTCAGCAAATATCCCTTCTCTCCCGGATAACCTTATAGATTCCTCATAAACCTGTGGTAACGGAACGTATGTTCCCCATCCCTTAGTAGCGAGCGTTGCCTTATAGGAAGCCTTGAGTAAAGGGGGACGCATATACCTAATACTATAGTGTACATCTGACTCTGTGGGTTTATCTCCTGAGAAAAGTGACGCATAAGAACCTTCTCCTGCTTGAACGCCTATAATCCTAACATTCCTAACACCTTCTCTATTGAAAGCAGTGTAT
Organism: Candidatus Tiamatella incendiivivens; assembly: GCA_015522635.1. Classification (NCBI taxonomy): domain Archaea; kingdom Thermoproteati; phylum Thermoproteota; class Thermoprotei; order Acidilobales; family Acidilobaceae; genus Tiamatella (SeqCode); species Tiamatella incendiivivens (SeqCode). The sequence goes on from WALW01000019.1 coordinate 100,813, forward strand.
ATCGAGGCTAACGTGGCACCAGAACCGACTGGAACTACAATAGCATCAAACGAATACTCTTTGATGTGATCATAGATTTCTAGACCTAGACCAACGAGTCCTAAAAGAGCATAGGGTTCACTATCCACTCTAATGTGTTTTACACCCTGTTTTGAACCTATTTTCTCTGCTATAGTATGCGTCTCATCCATAGTAGTACCCTTAAGAAGGGCCTTACATCCATATACTCTTACCTGCTCAACCTTAACAACATCACTGTCTTCAGGCAATACTGAAGTGCACGATATTCCTGCTCTAGTTGCATACGCAGCATAGGATGCACAGGTGTTCCCGTCACCTGATACAATTATGCTATCAACATGCGAATAAGCTAAGAATGAGATGCTGGGCAATGCAGATCTATCCCTAAAGCTACCTGTAGGGTTCCTCGTTTCATCTTTAAAGTAAAGACCTGCATATTCTATAGAATTGAATATAGGTGTTAATCCTTCTGACATAGAGATTCTTTTCATTATATCCTCGATAAAAGAGTAATCCTTTGGTATAGCTATACTCGCTTCGTCACTGCAAATCAGACCATTAACAGGTTCATCGCCACCAGGGCAAACCAAATGCAACAGTATCCCTCAAGTAAACCGGATAATTGCCGGGAGAGACCCTTTCATCCCAAGCCGGATAAAGCCGGCTGTCGGGGCCTACCCTAATTTCATTATTTAAGAAAGAAGGGATATAATGATTATTCTTACAGGTAGATTCCAGTGAGACTATACAGATGCCAGACTAATAGCAGGGAATATCGGTTTACTTGAAGCAAAAAGGTTGCAAAAACCCTATATACAGGTTTACAGCGGTAAATAACTTGTAACAGTTAGTAAGCTTTTGAGTAGGTTTCTCAGATTAGAACACGATAGATATTAAGGTAAATATGGATAAGCTTGGTTGAGTTAAATTAGATGAACTCCTTCAAAATCTGAGGAATATACCTGGAAACACTGTAAAAATGACAGGGAGATTGTACTTGGAATAATCAAATCGATCTAAAAATTCCGCTTTGAATATAGATCAGGGGAAATAAGAGCAAGGTACTGTCATAGCATAGAAGTTAGCGTGGAATACGAGGAAGTGGAACCTCAGGCATCATTTCATGGAACAAGAATGAATAAACTAATGAGTATGCGTGCTAAGGGTTTAATGCCTGGAAAACGCGTTTATGCCCATTTATCTCCTACACCTGAAGATGGCTGCGCTGTTGCTAAACGTGGAAAAGGATCAACTGTTTACTTGATCATTAATTGTTTAAACTCCGTAAACTCAGGTATGGAGTATATAAAGCCACGACTAAAGTTTTCCCCGTAAAGAAGGTGCACCACTCAGCCATGCAGGAATACCATAAGTGTATTTGACTCCTTCTATGATTTACGGGGAAGACTAAATGTGACTCTCTAATAAGTTTTAATGCCCAAACGTATCCATGATTATAGCCTAGGTGGTTGATTATTGTGCAAATAAGGATTTTCAATACCCTTGGAAGGAGGAAAGAGGAATTTGAACCGAACAACCCTCCCCTAGTTAAAATGTACACTTGCGGTCCAACAGTATATGACCACAACCACGTAGGACATGGCCGAATGTATGTTTCCTTCGACGGAATCAAAAGATACCTTGAGCTCAGAGGATACAAAGTTATACATGTGCAAAACATTACAGATATAGATGACAAGATAATCAACAAAAGCAAAGAAACAGGGGAATCATGGGAATCTATAGTAGACAAGTATGCGAGAGAATACCTCGAGTTACTGGAGGAATTAAGGGTTAAACCACACTATAATCCGCGCGTCACTTTACACATCAACGAGATAATATCATTCATAGAGAAATTACTTGAGAAAGGATACGCTTATGAGTCTAACGGAAGCGTCTATTTCGACGTTGATAAATACAAGTATTATGGCGAGCTCAGTGGGAGATTGAATAAGGAACTATGGGGGCAGGAAGAAGAGTTCTTGTCAGAGAAGAAACATCCTTATGACTTTGTTTTATGGAAGAAGAGGAAGCAGGGAGAACCGTGCTGGGAAAGCCCTTGGGAGCCAGGTAGGCCTGGTTGGCATATTGAGTGTTCTGTTATGTCTACAAGGTATCTTGGAGAGAGAATAGATATACATGGAGGAGGAGAAGATCTAATCTTCCCCCACCATGAGAATGAAAAAGCGCAAAGCGAAGCAGCTCTGGGTGTCAGGCCTTGGGTAAAATACTGGCTCCATACCGGTTATCTCACTATAAAAGGAGAAAAAATGAGTAAAAGCTTGAAGAATATCATCCCGTTAAGAGATGCTATAAAAGACTTAGGCATTCCTGTTATTAGATTATGGATACTATCTGTCCATTATCGTAGTCATCTTGAGTACAATGAGACTATTATAAACCAGTCTAAGAGGCTATATGAGAGACTAGTTAGTGCAGAATCGATAATAGAGAGAAGAATAATAGAGGCCTCGAAGAGTCATTATGACACTGACGAAGACATTGATCGCTTCAAAAGACTTTCATCTACTATACTGGGCTTCCATAAAGCACTTAGTGATGACTTCAACTTTGGTGAAGCTATCAAGTATGTCTGGGATTTTACTAGATTTATTCACGGAGAACTCCAATACTCAGAAAGTGGGGGCCTCACTATACTGTCTAAGGATTTCATTGATCAGTTAAATCAAATTTACGCCTATAGGGAGCCTGGAACTAGAGGAACAGACTATGAGTTATTCAAAAGCCTAGTAGACCTTGTTCTAGAAATTAGAAGTGAGCTTAGGAGAAATAAGATGTTTGATTTGAGTGACACTATAAGGAATAAACTTAGTGATTTAGGAATAACTGTTATGGATTACAAAGACCGTAGTGAATGGATCCTCAAGAAGTGAACAAAGGATAATAAAATAGGCCAGGGGGGTCCAAACCCCCTATTACTCTATAGAGCCTTTGTCTCACTGCGCCTCGAAGTGGATTATACTTACTGGACAGCTCTCTGCAGCGCTCTCAACACAGTCTTTTAGGTCGTCAGGAACAACGCCCTGGCTAACGTCATCGTTCACCCTGAACTGGGCTATTATTTGGCTCTTGCCGTCCTCTTCGCTCATTTCAAAGACTTCTCCACAAAGGCTGACACATACCATGTCAGATATGCATTCGTCTCTATCTATCCAGACTTTTATAGGCATATTCTTTCACCTCACGGTGTTTGCATATGAGATTTCCAGCTATATGAACCCAAGTATTTTACCTATTTAAACATTATCTACTTCATTAGGGTAGAGCAGGTTAACTTAGGTATTTGTCAAGGTATTCCGAGAGGCCGTTTAGCGTTTCATATACTTCTTCAGCTACTCCCCTAGTTAGAACTGTTCTCCCGGAGAATAATCCTTTCACTCTAACCCATCTAGGTATAACATGCACGTGGAAATGGAATATTTCCTGTCCCGCTGGAGAACCATCGTTTGCTATGACGTTGACTCCCGGCACTCCGAGTTCTTTCCTGTAGAACTTTGCTATACCGCCCGCTAGCTTGAATGCTTCAGCCACTACATACGGAGGAGTTTCCGATATAGCATTATAGTGATCTTTGGTTATTATGAGAAGATGCCCTTTGCTTACAGGATATTTGTCCATGATAACTATGAAATCCTTGTTTTCGTACACCTTGAACGAATCGATTTTCCCCTCTACTATACTACAGAATACACACACTTCCATTCTCCCTAGGAGATTCAAATATAGTCTCAAATACATATTTAAAATGAATACTAGGGGTTTAATTGGCTGACAGTGGAATGGAAAGGTTAGCTAGCAAGGTTAAGGCTCTCATGAAAAGCGATGTCTCCACTTTAACAGAACAGAGAGTTAGAGAATTCATGGAGATTAATAGACAGAACTCGAGAAGATGGTTCAGCGAACTAGCTTTTTGCATTCTTACGGCAAACTACACCGCCGAAGGAGGTATTAGAATCCAACAAGAGCTGGAAGAATGTTTCTTTACATGTAGCAAGGATGAGCTTGCCGTAAATCTTAGAAGACTCGGCCATAGGTTCCCCGAGGCAAGAGGCAATTATATAGTTATGGCCAGGAGATATATGAATACCTTAAAAGAAACCCTGTTAAGGAAAGATAATCCATTCCTTATGAGAGAATGGCTGGTTTCCCATGTAAAGGGGATTGGTTATAAGGAAGCAAGCCATTTCCTTAGAAATGTAGGTTACTTTGATCTTGCAATACTAGATTACCATATCTTAGACATTCTCGACGGGTATGATATTATAAAGCGTCCTAAAACGCTTACCAGACGGCGATATCTTGAAATTGAGAGTGTTGTTAGAAAGTTAGCTTCCATAGTGAAGTTAGAGCCTGGAGTACTAGACCTGTATTTATGGTACATGGAGACTGGTAAAATCCTCAAATGATGAGTGTAGATAATAGTCTTCTCATTAGCTTGAGTCCTATAAGAGGGTGTTTAGCTAGGTATGTAATACCTGCCTTCATTGTTTTCACTTTGTTTGAGAGAAGTAATGCAATCAATTCTTCATGTCTATCGTAGTCTAGTTTCTCTGAGAGCATCTTGCTAATGCTGTATTTTTGAGCAATTTTGAGTAAATCTGCTATATTATCTGGCATTAGATCTTCTTGGAAAATTCTTGCAATATGTAACTGTGACCTTAGTTCCTTCACCGAATCATCCAGACATCTACTCCAATATTCCATTGCATTAGACTGGAAACAATTGATAACTCTTACGTTAGGATATAATCCTCCTCCCGTGAAAGGCTTGGTTAATCCTGCTGCATCACCTATAATGTACACTTGCCCCCTATATGGTTTTCCAGCAGGAGGTCCTGTAAGTATTGTTCCACCGTATCGGGCTTGTATTACACCGTCAATTTTTAGTGTTGAAAGAATATTGGTTAATCTCAGGAGCTCAGTGCTTCCTCCTCCTACTACTATTTTATTCTTAGTAATAGGAATCATCCACCCGAAAAATCCTCTAAATTCCTTCGAGAATACTATGTTGAATTCGTCTAAGTCTAGGCCGTGATCTATTTTTACATCAATATTTACTCCTAGAACTTTCCTGTATTTACTCTTATCTAGCCCTAGATTAGTTGACACTGTACCCGATAGTCCGTCGGCGATTATTACTGCATCGAATCTATCTTTACGAGAATTAACTGTTAGTATCTCGCCTCTAGGAGTAACGGTCTTTACCTTTGAAGGCATCCTGGTAATGACACCATTCTTCCTAGCCTCGATTAGAAGTTTTTGCTCTAGTTTTACTCTATCCAGTTTTACAGCTATAGTATCTCTTTGGAACTTGACTAATGTTGATATTGCTTTGAATGTTATTTTATTAAAAGAATTCTCCAGTGAATCAATAGCAGGAGATCCTATTTTCTCCATAGTCCACTTTGAAATCAGCCCGGTACAGTGTTTAGGACGACCTACTTTTTCATCTTCTTCGTATAGAGTGACTTCATGCTTCTCTGAGAGCCTATATGCTGCGTAGAGTCCAGCGAATCCTCCTCCTATTACCGATATTTTTAATGTCTCCATTTCAGCTCTTACCTAACTTTCCTATAGCATATCCTATGATGAATACAAGAATTACAGCAGCGAAGACTATAGCTGCTCCGAGAGTCTGGGAACCACCAGGTGTTTGGGTCATAGTTTTGATGCTCGTTACGGTTGTGCCTTGAGTCCTTGTAATTGTTATTGTAATAATCCCTGTTGATGTCTCATTTTGCTTTAACTTTGTTGACGTGGTAGATGTTGTAGTGTTTTGCAAGGTTTCTCCCCTGGAGAGTAGTGTGTAGAGGCTTGCATAGAGCATTGATTTTTCCATTAACATGTAACCAGTTTCTGTCTGACCATTATCTATCAAGCTCTTGGAGATAGTGTAAAGCATATATGAGGCAATTGGTAGTGTATAGTTACTCAAACACCAGGAGAGCTCGTTTTGAATCATTTTATCGAGTGATGGAATGTATAGCTGGCCCTTTAATCCGAACATTTCTATGAATGATATTGTTGAATATTCTATGGCTAGCATTGAGTATGATAGTGAGCTGAAATATTTTCCGCTATTTAAGTCTGTTGTAGCGTTCGAGAAGAATTGTAGCGCTTTTACAAGGGAACTTGGTTGTACACCTAGTTCATTGGCTAAGCTAACAGCGTAGCCTTGCATACTTCTAGCTATTTCTATCTCTTCAATTGCTACCCTCCTAACATCATTGCTTGTAACGAGTCTTCCCGTACTAGGAGGGTTCTCCTCATAGCTGGATAGGGCTGTGTATAACATATCAGCCAGAACTATTTTCCAGTGGGCATCCACTAATGTATAGAGTGGAGTAATTGCCACAGTCCCGAAAATGGACACTGGAAGGTATAGTTTTCCCGATCTATTAGATAGCTGTGATACGGCTGATTTGAACATGTTAAATGAATCCTCTGCCAAGGAAGCTAGATACGTCTTGAATTCTACGGTAAACGGTGTACAAGGTTGATTGCATTTATTTACTATGCTCATAGTTTGGTTAATGGAGTTGTAAACATATTGGACTAACCCTGTTACAGCCCAGTCATTCAATGAGGCATTAATAAGAGCGTTTGCCTTCTCCAAACTAGCACCAGCCTCGACTAGGAGGTATAATCCATAGGTTACTGGAGCTGTAACAGATTCATTGTAAAGTTCTTGTGATTGTGCATAAAGCTTCTCGGCGTATTTTCTAACATTTGAGGAAGCCTTAGTAACAATCCCACTGTAAGTCGCGTTTAATTGCTCATATCTCTTCTCCAGCAGATTACTAATCTGTTTGAACTCACCTTCATAGTATTGACTTGGAGGTAGCTCACTGGAAGCTAGATGTTTCCCAGTTAAGTAATAATAAACCTGCTCAATGTCAGAAGCCTCTATGACTGTTACACCAAGCTTCTCACCCAGTCTCACGAGATCAACTGTTTTCCTAACAGGTCTATATACGACGAAGCCGAAAGGCAGTTTCTCCTCCTCGTAGATAATATAGGTATAATTTCTCTGTCCTACGGGTATAACAAATACTTTGTCTCTAGTAGCAACAGCATGTAATTTGCCTTCTAAACCTCCTACAGGCCCAACTGTACCGTCAGGATTAATCATTCCTGTAACCACAGTGTCATTCCTAACAGGAGTATCTAATATGCATGCCAATGTTAAAGCAGTCATGGCAGCTGAGGCACTGGGACCTCCAACTATTATGCTATCCGATTTCATCTCATAGAAGTAGTCGTACTTCCAGAAATCGACTCCTGCCATTCTAGCGGCAACCATGGCAGCTATCCTAGCTGCAGCTTGCGTATCAAGCATAGTGAGAGGGTTCGTCGATACATATACATTCCCGGATCCAGGGTAAGCCACAGTTACAACAAGTCTGCTTAGAACACCTACCTCCTCTCCCCCCTGTTCTCCTTCAGCAAGAACTGCTGCTACATCAATGCTTCTTGTAACTACTCTTTTGTAACCTGTAACTGAATAAACAGGTATAATGTTAGATGTAACTGTTAGAAGAACTAGTATAATCGCTAGTAGACCCCAGACCTTCCTCACAGGACTTCACCGTGTTTATGAGCTTTGAATCGAATAGTATATACAATTTAACCGCTTGTTACGGGGAACATTAGTATTATAATCCATGTAAAAACATAGATTCGGGGCGATGAAGTGAGTTATGCCAACTAGAATAAATGATAGCACCCCTGGGGTAGCTGAGCCCCCATAATTCTGCTAAGGTAAGAACCCTGTATTACCGTGCCAAATACCCTATTGGTAGATTGTACTGTAATTATTGTCTTGGAAGGAAGAGGAGACGGTGGTATATTATGATAAAGAGTATAGCTAAAATATTCGGTTTTAGAACAGATCCATCTGGGAGTGCAGGGATAAACATGGAATATGAGCATGTCCTAATAGGTCTAGAAGAAGCTAAAGACAATATAAATCAAGCTTACTTTACTACGTTAAATCAGATAACCGACCTTAAGAGGGAAATGGAGAGGGCTCTTAGGAACAAGGAGAAAGATAATGCTGTCAACATTGCCGTTCACATTCATAACCAGAAAAAAATAGCTGTAACATATAAGACTATAGCAAATCTAGTTGAGAATGCTATATATAGGATCAGAGAAGCCAAGAGCGTTGAACCAATATTAAAGACTCTAAGCTTCATACTTCCCCAGTTACAAGGAGCCTCAACAACAGCAAATGAGAAGCTCAGACTGGCTAGCGCATCCCTCGCAAGGGCGATACAGGGGTATCATACTCTTGAGTCCAATGTAGAAGTTGGTATAGGAAGCATGCACGGTATCGCAGAGACTGAATCTAAGAATAGTGGAGCCAGGTACGACGGAATAGCAAGAGACTTACTATTTGAGGCCTCAAGAGCAGCAGCTGAAGAGGTAAACAAGGTGGTTGGAGACCTGTATTTCCCAGAGCCGCCTGAATCAAAATTAGAGGACAAAGTGTATATGTACCTAATTGAAAACAAGGGTAAGCCTGTTAGAGTCTCTGACATAGCAAGATATTTCAATATATCAAGTGATAACACCAAGAAAATACTAAGCAAGCTAGCAAAAGAAGGAAAAGTAAAGTTTTTACAAAAAGAACAAGCCTAACAACCCCTACCTCTTTTATTAACATAGTGTAAAACCACCTTCACAGGTACCTATGCAGGATAGCTTAGTGAGTTTTATGGCAAGTGAGGTGTAGAGAATTGAGTGAAGCATATATCGTGGAGCATGCCAAAAGATATGCATTAGCAGCAGTTGAAAATGACTCGAAGAAGAATTATGATGCTGCAATCAGGAACTATGAGGCGGCTGCAACTTTACTTGAGAGGGCTGTAAGGCTTTATCCTGATCATCCTCTGAGAGACACATTTATTCTCTACATCAGGAAATATAGAAATCGCGTTACAATTCTACGTAAAATGATGATTCCACAAGGTGCACTTAGAGATAGAGATGATGAAATATACATAGAAGATGATGAAAACCAAGAAGATGATGATAAAACGCGTGAAACTGCAAATACAGATACCTTGAAGCCACCGGGTTTCGTGCAAACAGAGAAGCCAAACTTAACCTTCGATGAGATAGCCGGCCTGGATGATGCTAAGCAAGCGATCAGAGAAGCTATAATATTTCCCATAGAACGCCCTGACCTGTTTCCCCTCGGCTGGCCACGAGGCATTCTACTATTCGGTCCTCCGGGGAACGGTAAAACAATGCTTGCAGCTGGTATCGCAAATGAAGTTGACGGAGAATTTCTCTATGTTGATGCGGCTAGCATTATGAGCAAATGGCTCGGCGAAGGCGAAAAGAACGTTAAGAGGCTGTTCAAGTACGCAAGAGCCAAAGCCGAAACCGGAATTCCCATAATCATATTTATAGACGAGATAGATGCCTTAATAGGTGTAAATATCAGTGAAGTTGGAGGAGAAGTTAGAGTTAGAAACCAGTTCCTAAAAGAAATGGACGGATTACAGGACAAGGACAAGAACTATCACGTATATGTTATAGGAGCTACAAACAAGCCATGGAAGCTCGACGAACCTTTCATAAGAAGATTTCAGAAAAGAATATTCATACCCTTGCCAGACAAGGAGACTAGGGAAAAGATACTAGAATTATATACCCATAGACTAGATTTAGATAGTGATGTAAATTTAGACGTTCTCGCTGAAAAAATGGAGGGTTACAGTGGTAGTGACATTAAAGATGTGGTACAAGCTGCATACATGGTAACGGTAAGAGAATTCTTTGAAAACAGAGGAGAGGGGATGAAACCAAGGCCAGTATCCATGAAAGACTTCGATCTAGTACTCTCAAAGAGGAAGCCCAGTGTCAACAAGAAGATGCTTGAAATGTACGATAAGTGGTTTGACGAGTACAAAGCTCTTTAAATGCTACACCAACCATTTTTCACATCGGGGGTATCCTTGAACTCCCAGGAAATGGGGATGATACTAGTTTTCGTAGGCATGGTCGTCATTCTGATAGGCATGCTGTACCTAACATTGGGTAGTGGAGGAAAGGTTGAGGGAGGAGCTGTAGTTATAGTTGGGCCTATCCCCATTGTTTTCGGTTCAAATAAAAGGATCGCATGGGGACTCCTCGTTATGGCACTTGCTTTAATGCTAGTGTTGTTCACATTCTATTACTACGCTACAAGAAAAATAACTCCAACTTGAATAGGTTTACTCTGATAGTTTAGACTTGAAGTTTGAGGCAGCAGTATCTAGTTTTTCTTTTAGCTTCATGATATTCTCTTCCTTTCTTTTCTCGAGCTTATCCACGGCAGACTTATAAGCTAAGTCTATTTTATCTTTCATCTCCGTTGTTAACTCATCCTTACTTGGAATCGGCATCCTGACCCACCCTCATTATTCGCTTACTAATTAGAATGGAAATAATGTAATAATAAATATGCCCTGAAAACAAATCAAACCTTAGACTACGGTGTGAAGTAATTGTTAGACGCGTTAGTAATTAACAACAAATGCCAGAATGCAGTTGTCTGTAACAGTAATGAAAGGACTTGTTATCTCCCAAACGGTAATAAATTAGGGTTCAAAGTGATTTCGAGTGTTAGTGAGATTGAAAACATCAGCTTGAAGGAACCTGCTGTCCTCTATTTCCCTGATAGTAAAATAGCCTATGATACGAAAAAGAAAACGGGATACATGACCCTGGAATTATTGAACGATAGATTAGGAGGATATAAGGATATTATTATAGCAGGCCTACATGTAATGGCAAGCTGGGAATTCAATATACTAGCTGGAAATGATTGGGGTTACATTTATCTACCCATAGATGCTTCTATATCTGGTGACTTCGTTCCTCTTTACGAGTTAGACAACTTGGGTGTAAGAGTAGCCTTGGGAAGCGGCTTCTTTGACAGTAGATTCGGTGTTTGCGATTTTCCTATAGTGGTCTGGTCAGCCTTTCTAAACCAATACAATTTGCTGAGAGAAGAGAAGGCAATTACTGGTGTTTGGAGAGCTACTCTTGGAGGATGGAAGGTTTACCATTTAGATGAGCCGGAAGGGATAACTGGCAGTCTAATCGAACTGGGGCCTGAGGAGGCACTAGATCATATATACCTGTTCGCGAGAAAGAAATCCCGATTCGGGCAACGAGGACGATACTCAAAGGAAAAAGAAATATTTTAATTCAAGCAGAGGATTAGACTCTCATACCCATAGCTTGCCTCAGAAGTGTCCTGACTATTGTGAGTCTCTGTATCTCGTTGGTGCCTTCATATATTGTTGTTATGACAGCATCCCTGAGATATCTCTCTACACCCATCTCCCAGTCTGCTCCGTAACCACCGTGTACCTGTATTGCTTGTCTCGCTATCCATTCGGCTGCTTCCGTAGAGAATGCTTTTGCTAGACTACTAGCTATTATGAACTCGCTTCTGCCCTGGTCTGCTAGTGTTGCTGCCCAGAGCGTGAGCAACCTGCTTGCTTCAACCTTCATGTACATATCAGCTAGCTTGAATTGAATCGCTTGACTGTTTATAAGTGGCTGGCCGAATGTTTCTCTCTGCAGAGCATAATTCAATGCTTTCTCAAAGGCCGCCTGGCCTATTCCCACTGCTTGTGCTGCAATGCCTATACGGGTATGATCATATGTTGTGACAACTATCTTGAATCCTATGCCTTCCTGCCCAACCAAGTTCTCTGCCGGTACCTTAACGTCTTCCAGAATAACCTCATTAGGTTGCTCGCCCCTCATGCCTATAACATTAAACTTCTGTCCAACCTTTACTCCAGGCCAGTCCTTCTCTACAATAAATACACTTATACCTTTCCATCTTTTTTCTCCCGGGGGACTTGTCCTAGCAGACACAACGAGATAGTCAGCTTCCTCTGCTCCACTTATGAAAATCTTTCTACCGTTCAATATATAGTGATCATTCTCTTTTTTCGCTTTAGACTGTATACCTGCTACATCGCTCCCAGCTGCAGGTTCCGTATTTGCATGCGCTCCCTTCTTTTCCCCTCGAGCTACCGGTGTAACATATTTCTTCTTCTGCTCCTCAGTTCCAAATTTGAGTATCGGTATGGCAAACAGAGGATTCACTCCGAGATAGACTGCTAGGCTAGGTATGCCTCTTGCAAGCTCCTCTGTAAGGATTGCTGTAAGTACTTGTCCCCCACCTTGGCCTCCATATTCTTCCGGTACACCTACACCGAAAAGACCTAAGTCTTTCATTCCTTGGTTAATCTCTTCAGGTATCCTATTCTCTTTCTCTACCTGTTGCCATCTAGGGATAACAGTATTCTCTACGAATTCTCTGACGGCTTTTCTAAAAAGCTCGTGCTCGTCTGTTATCTCTATCTTGAAGTCTTCTATGCTTTGGAATGGAAATACCATTTAATCTTCGCACCTCCATACTTATTCGAGACGAAAAAGTTGATGTAAGCAGTTTAAAAAGAGATTATAATCTTATTCTTCTTTTACAGGTACAAATTCGTATGTATAGTATCCCTCAGGTTCTCTCTTAACGACCTCAAGTTTGACTGGCATTCCTACATGGAGCTTCTTGGGATCCGTTTCTCTTATCCATGCTGTTATTTGTACTCCATTCTTTAGTTTGACTATTCCAACAGTATAATCTGGATAGTGGCCGAAACTATATGGTCTCGTCGTGATTATAGTATAAGTGATTAGCTCTCCTTCCTTTGGCAGCTCAACCCATTCCATTTCACTTTCCTTACAGTAAGAGCAGTCTACTTGTGGAGGGAAGTATATTCTACCACACTTCTTACACCTGGTTGCAAGTAGCTTGCCCTTAGCTAAGCCTTCATGGAAGAATTCCTTTGTCTTCTCAACACTTATCAAGAACTTTAGCGTTAATTCCCTTTGATCATACCATAGTTGTGCTCCACTCTTGGGCTCAGGTATTATAGGCTCCCCCACTGCTTTCTTCATTTCATTCGCAAAACCTTCCATTTGCTTTAGGAACATATCCGCTTGCTCTTTTTGATTGGACATCACGATCACCTCCTAGGTTTGGATAGACTGTAGAGTGTAACATACGCATAGTGTCCGGTTCCACCTATGTTATGAGCCAATGCACGGCCTGCTTTGATATCGGCTTGCCTTTCCTTCTCTACGCGGCCTAGTAGCTGTCTGGATAAATCTACCGCCATGCTTATACCTGTAGCTCCTAATGGGTGTCCCTTGGCTTTCAATCCTCCTGAAAGGTTCACTGGTATCTTTCCCTCTCTATAAGTCTCCTTGTCCCTGATTAACTTATATCCTTCCCCTCTCTTAGCAAATCCTAAGTCTTCATATGCTAATATCTCAGCTATACTAAAACAGTCGTGTACTTCAGCAACATCTATATGTTTAACTATGTCATCCCTAGATAATCCAGCCTTCTTATAGGCCCTGTTAGCTGCTATGGTTCCAGCTTCTAAGTGCAGGAAATCATCTCTCCTAGAAAGATTGCTTGTACCACTACTCACCCCTATGCTTTCTATCCAGACGGGGCTATCTGTAAGTTTCTTAGCCACTTCCTCGCTAGCCAGAACCACCGCAGCCGCTCCATCTGTTATTGGGCTGCAATCATATAGCTTTAGAGGCCATGCGATATATCTGCTTTTCATGCATTTCTCTACTGTTATAGGCATCGGGAAATGAGCCTTTGGATTTAGACTTGCATAATAATGGTTCTTAACTGCGATCTTGCATAAGTCTTCTTCTGTAGCACCATATTTTGACATATATGCTGTGGCGTAGAGTGCATAGTATCCTGGGAATGTCAGTCCGAAGTTCTGGAACTCCCAGAAGAAATTACCTGCTCTTCCTATAAACTCGATTACTGTTGGAGTTGGGCTTTCATTCATTTTTTCAAGTCCTATGGCCATTGCTATATCAGCTTCTCCGCTTGCTATTGCATCATGTGCTGCTTTTATAGCAGCACTACCAGAGGAACATGCTGCCTCAACTCTATAGAGGCCTGCTCCTGTTAATCCTGCATATTCTAGTGCTACAACAGATGCCAGTCCTTCGCTGCTCCATCCGCCCACATTCGAGAAACTCACGAACTCAACGTCTTTCTGCTCTATTCCAGCTTCATTTATTGCTTCCTTTATGGCTTCCCATGCAAGCTCAGGCATATTGACATCGTGTCTAAAACCGAATTTCGAGTGTCCTGTTCCAACTATTGCAACATTTCTCGTCAAGACTATTATAGCACCTCCCAACGGGTTTGATCTTGCTTAATGCTCGATTGGATATAGTTACGCTTGGATATAGTGTAGGAAGAGGTTTTAAAAGGATGAGTAATTCTTTTAGCATAATTTTAGTATAGAACAGGAAATGAGTTATTTCTTGACATCATAGACTACGTGTATTTCGTTTCCACATTTGCACCTCTCTATACTCTTTAATTCAAGCTCTACCCTTTCAACATATCCATCGAATCCGTCCCCCGAAACAAAGCAAACACTCCTGCCGCCGAAAACATATGGAGAAATAGTAACCCTGAGCTCATCCACAAGGCGGAGCTTGAATAATGTCCAATTAAGATATCCACCACCTTCGACCAGTACCGTTCTTATATTTTTCTCGTAAATTCTTTCGAGTGCATCCCCTAAGTCCAAGATATCATCAAACCTATATGGAACCCCTATTACTTCCACGCCCGAATACTTTTCTGAAGCCGATTTAACATTTCCGTTAAATGTGATGATAATCGTTTTTGGAGGCTGATTATATACCCTAGCTGTAGCAGGAGTTTTCAATAGGGCATCAACTACTATCCTTACCGGCTGACTCCCTGATACATATCTAACGGTTAATTGTGGATCATCTACTAGTATCGTGTTGGCTCCAACCATTACCGCATCATGCATTGAGCGGAGACTATGAAGTCTTTCTAGATCGTATTTACATGAGAGTTTTGAGTATCCTGTTTTGCTAGCTATTTTGCCATCAACAGTCATAGTCGAGAATATTGTGACCCGTGGAAGCTTCCTTTTATCTTTAGCCATTACGGACATCCATTGATAGTGTTCTTAGTTAGACATAGATATATATGAGGATTTAATCGACCTTTCTATTTGGTATAAAGGGGTAGTAAAAGGTTGCCAGAAGCATTCAACTTGGTAATAACACACCTGCCGACATATCGTAACTATATCGTGGCCCGGCGGCAGGTTCTGGACATCCTGAATAAACCAATTATCGTCGATGTACAGCCAAATATAATGTTTCTTAGAGTAGAGGAGCCGGATAAGGCTGTTGAGAGTTTTAGGAGGACTTTAGGTGATAAGGATACCCCCATACTCAGAGTTATTCCTGTGGATAAAGTGGTAGAGCCGTATGTGGAGGAAGTCAGTGAGTGGGTTAAGAGGCTTTTTTATGAGAAGTGTAATGAGAAGAACAGTTTTGCTATAAGAATGGACGGGCATCTCTACAGTAGAGACCCGGAAAAAGAGAAAGGCTGGTTAACTAGGGATGAGGCCATAAAGATAATTGCTTCCGAGATCGATAACCCAGTAAATCTATCTGACCCTCAGTGCCTCGTATACATCAAAATAGTTCAGTTATATGGTTACACGGAGTTAGCAAGCCTAACGCTAGGATCTCCTAGTAGGATACTCTCTATAGCTAAAATGAAGGGATATTAAAATGGGGAGACTGTTTGGGACAGCCGGTATCCGTGGAAGGTATCTTGAGAAGGTTCATCCAGAGTTAGCCTATAGACTTGGTTTAGCGGTTGCTTTCTACATTGGAGGCATGGGTACTGTAACAGTAGGCCACGATGTCCGAACTACAAGCCCCCTACTATCTCAGCTTGCAGCTGCTGGACTAATGGCTGGCGGAGTTGATGCAATATATCTTGAAATGGTTCCTACACCTGTCCTAGCGTATAGTGTACCCCATACTAATAGTAAATCAGGCATAATGGTAACAGCAAGCCATAACCCGCCTCCTGACAACGGCCTCAAAGTCTTCGATGAAAAAGGGATGGAATACACTGAGGGTATGGAGAGAGATTTGGAGGCATTGATAGGTGTACCTGAATCATCCCGTCTTCATGCTAGTTGGGATAGAGTTGGCAGAATGGTTCTCGGCACAGAAATACAGTCTAGGTATATGAGGAATATTGTTGAAAGATTGGAAGTAGGAGATATTAAAAGGAAACCTAGGATAGCTATCGATTGCGCTAATGGGGCAGCTAGTAATGTTACACCAAAAATACTCCGCGACTTGAACGCGGATGTAATATCAATTAACTGCCACCCAGATGGAACGTTCCCGGGTAGAACACCCGAGCCGAGAGACGATGTACTCAAACCTTATTCAGATAGCGTTAAAAACCTAAATGTTGAAGCACTACTAGCTCATGACGGTGATGCTGATAGGCTGGCAGTCGTCATTCCTAGCTACGGGTTCGTCAAGCAGGATCTTCTGATAGCTTTGTTTGCAAAGGAGAAGCTGAAGGATAGAAACGGTACTATAGTCATATCAGTCGATGTAGGTATGGAGGTTGAAGAGATAGCTGAGTCTATGGGTGGTAGAATAGTAAGGGCTAAGCTTGGTAAAGTACATGAAAAACTGAGAGACATTCCTGGAGCCCTTCTAGGTGCTGAGCCATGGAAGCTTATAGATCCAGAGTGGGGGCTTTGGGTCGACGGTATATACGAGGCTGCCTTGATTGCCAGAATATTATCATCTACAAATAAGTCTCTTAAAGAGCTCTTCAAGGAACTCCCCTTCTATCCCAGTATAAGAGCCTCGTTCTCTTTACCTGGAGATGAGGAAAAAGAAAGACTTTACGGTGTGTTAAGGGAACATATAATTGATGTTCTGGGAAAGGGTAACGTGAGCATATCAGAACTTGACGGTGTAAGACTTAGATGGGACAATGGGAAATGGATACTGTTAAGGAGGAGTGGGACAGAGAGTAAGATAAGACTTTACATGCAAGCAAAGAACCGCGAGAATCTTATGACCCTATTTAAGACATCTAAGGACCTCGTGATCTCTACTGCACGGGATTTGAGTATAACTATAACTGCTTTGCAAGAGCATTTTGGATTAGAAAGAATATAGCAACCTATTTTTTGCTGGAAGCCTGCTTCAAGCTTTCTTCCTTACCTCTCATACCATACCTAGTCAATATGTCATAAAGCCTCTTCGGTTGCTTCGCATACAAACGTATTTTGATGACGTTCTTATCTTTGATCTGTACTATCTCAACGAACTTTCTCTTCTCATTTAAATTGACTTCAACATTATCCTCAAAAGGAAACGGTATAGGCTGCTGACCTAGAAGTCCACCGACAAGTATCCCCTTTTCCGTTATTGTATAAGACGTAGGCATATTATATGATACCATATGTCCTGTTTTCCCCATCATATACGATCGTGAACCCCACGTTATAGCAAAGCTTCCTTCGAAGTATACCAGGAATGCAATAAAATATGCTATTGAATGCGAGCTTACATAAGGTGTTAAATCGTTTCCCATTGCTGGAACATACTTCCATAGAAGAAAGAAGTAGACCATAACTATTAAGCTTGGTATCATCATGACTTTCATGGCATTCATTTGCTCAGCCATATCCTTAGATATTTCTTTGTCTTCCATCATTATGTCACGTGCATTCTTCTCTTCAATAAACTTCCTGGACGTCTGCATTTCCTCGGTAGAGACCTTACCTTTTCCCGCACGAGATTTATTCAGCTTTGCCATAGCAACGAAATATACCACGAAGAATAATGCGATAATATAACCGTAATAATGCCTAAAGAACGCCGCAGCCAGACTAAACACTATTATTGATACTTGTGAAAGCAGAGCTTGCTTCCAGCCGTATTGCACCATTGACATCTATTCTGCACCCTCTATTCATAGACGGGGGTATTGGTAGCCTATAAATAATGTTCACAAAGATGGTTACGGCATCCTAGCGACAATAGATTTTCTATCAACCCTTTTGATTATTCCAGCGTATTTGTTTTCTGCTTTTAACAACCCTGACGATTCTCCCTCTACTAAAATACCATTAACACGCATTCCCTCCTTTATTAAGGGAGGAGTTATTCCGAGAACGAAATAAGGGTTTATAAACAGACCTCTTAGTATCCAGAGATCGAACTCCATAGATTTAACTCCTTGACTTCTTCCTATATAGTATAAGAGAGAAGCATCCCTCCAAGGGTCGGGAGTAAACCATGCAGCATTATCTGAACCGATCATTATGCTGAGATTATTATCGAAAAACAATTTTATAGGAGGTATTCCAGTAGAGTGGAATAAAACGCTTCTCGGACAGACAGATACTGGAATATTTCTCTCTTTAAGAACGGCTATATCGTTTTCCTCCAAATAAGTACCGTGAACTATGAATGTAGGATCCAGATGTTCTAGTAATAATTCAAGATCCTCTTGTTGCCTTATTTCCCTTGTTTCAGCTACATGTGCTGATAATGGAATGTTCTTTTCACCAGACAATTTCGCCATTTCTCTTAGTGTTTCCTCTGAATAATAAAGAGGAGAAGGTAACCCAAAACCATCACATTCTTCCACTAGCAAAGAAAGATAATGATGATCTGGTTTTGCATGATCAGGCCTACCTAGGAGTTTTAATATACCCTTGAACATTGAGGCTGAGAGAGCTTTCTTCGCTATTTTGCATCCATCTATTCCCCCTTCCCTGTAATCCACGACTAACTGGGTGCCAGTAGTATCAGTGTAGTTTAAGGCTTCCGCATATCCTTTCACTTTCCCATCAATTTCGGCTTCCTTGAGATGTTTATGTTTAAGTCCATTTGGGGGAGCAACTAGCTCATCGAGGCTTAGATCAGTCCCATATTCTGGTATTATCCAGTCGGCTAAGTGGGTATGGGAGTTTGCTGGGAGTGGTAATAGTATATAATACGAGCTACCGCTAGTTTCTAGAGGGCAGGATGAAAAATTTTCAATGCTTTCTAATATAATGCTCTCATTTAGAAACAAGCATACGTTACTTCTGAATTCCAGTTGTTCTCCATATAGAATTCCACCTAGCTTTAAAGACTTCACCAAGATTCACTCCAGAAGAGTATTGCGAGATAAGTGAGGTAAAAAGGAATGAGTTTTGATTACTCTTTTCCTAGGCCAGCGTTAATCATCTTCCTCAAGTTTGCTGTGTCAAATACATTTCCTGTTATCTTCATTTTTCCCGTCATAAAAGCTTTCATAGCATCGAGTTCTCCTTTCAAGACCTGCTCTAGGACTTGCCTGGGCATCTTGAGGGTTGCTATAGGGCTGGAGTGTTTTCCTTCAATTACCTTTAATTCTCCTCCACTTATTTCAATATAGAACTGATCACCTTCATCAGTCTCGAATTGATAAACTTTGTTCCAGCTAGCTATATCTGGAACCTTCGCCTTAGCTTTCTCAAATACCTCGGCTATCAGGCTTTGATATTCTTCCAATCCCATAAGGATTCACCTCTTTTTCGTTAATTAGTATATAGGAATTGTTTGATTATAAACTAATTATATTTGAACTTGCTGAATCTAGGGATAAAAATTAGAAGATTATACCTTTATATGCTTCCTTGTAAACCGGGCTATTCTTTATGATCTTCCAATATTTCGACCTGTTGTATTTTACACCAGGGCCTATTCCACCTTGTTCTAGTTGTTCCTGATATTCTTTACCTGATATCTTAAACTGCTCTTGGACATAGTCCCTGTAAAGTTCTGGAACAACATTGAATGCGCAGAATGGTACTATTCTCCCGTCTGGCATGAGATAATGTATATTGCACCGTCTAACTCTAGTCACATCATAGTTGTATGGATCCATGAAGTGCATCATTCCCAAGAACATCATATTGTAATGCAACTCTCCGAGAGCATCATAGTTTCTTTTTACAAATATATTGTAAAGCAGTTTGGTAAAGCTTAATCCTCTAGGTAGTTTTTCAGAATCAACAAACTTCCTGAGATCCACCATCATTCTCACAGCCTTGATCTTCTTGAAGCTGGCTTTCTCCATTTCAATTCTCTTTTCATCTAGGTACTTGATAAAAGCTTCAACGTCGAAAAAGGTTGTAATGGGAATATACTTTATTGGTATACCGTCATTGTCTCTTTCCACAAATATATAGGTTCCTGCCCCACACATAGGGTGATTAGCCATACAGAACTGTTCTGTACCAGTCATAGCCTCAACAAACTTGGAGAATTTCGCCGCTACAGGTATTGGGAACCACGCCTCTCTCGGAACCTGGCCCTCGGTTTGCTTTTCTATATTTATTATAGCATCTGCTATAGTTATCCTCAGTTTCTCTCTCTCATGCTTTTTCATTTGCCCAGTTAATGAGACAGGCTGGAAGTTGACACTTCTCACTATATCCATATGCTTCCCTGCGAACTTTATAATATCACCCATCTCGTGGTCATTTACCCCTTTAATAAGAGTCGGGACAAGAACAACACTAGTCATACCTGCCTTTCTAAATACCTCGAATACGAATGGGACTTCCCAGTGGTTTTTCCAATTAGTCTTCGGTGTTACACCGTCAAAGCTCATATAAACAGTATTTACACCTGCCAATCTCAACTGTCTTGCATACTCTACTGCTTTTACAGGATTCTGGAAATATGCTTCCGCGAACTTAATAACATTAGTGTTTAACTGTATGTGCCGAACACCTTCCTCTTTTAATAGATTGACTATATTAACTAGATCATCTCTCATAGTAGGCTCTCCGCCTGTTATTTGGACAGCCATAGTAACTCCTTGTCTCTTGTAACGCTTAATCATGTAACGTATCTGTTCTAAACTCGGCTCATAAATATAACCAGCTTTCTCAGCGTAGAAGAAGCAATACCAACAGCTTAGATTACACTTATTCGTTACTACTAAATTAGCAAGAGCTGTATGGTTCTCATGCATAGCACATAAGCCGCATGAGAAGGGGCATGGTGCACCTACCCCCACATATGGTTTCTTGACACCTTTACCCGTTTCTTCATATTTCATAAACCGTCTGTATAGTTCAGCATCACCGAAGTAGAGTTCTTCCGTCTCACCATGCTCGGGACATATTTTCCTTATATACACCTTCCCGTTCCTCTCGAACACACGGGCAGGTAGAAGTCTATAGCATATAGGACATATACTAGTGGTTATGTTCAAATGCTTCTCCCCTTCTCTAAGAGGAGGCAGCGGCCCTCCTAACTTTATCTTCTTACCAGCTATCTCGACATAAGCCTGCCCGTTCTCTATTTTCACACTACTAGGAGGTGGCAATGTTTTCTCAGTATTAACTGTGTTAGCTGTCATTATCGTTTCACCCGTCCATGGATCTATCTTCATCGCTATATATAGGTGTTTACCCTTTTACCAGGATAAAGGGTAAAAAAGAATACAACAAATTATATTCTCTCCAACATTATCAGAAACTCTGGGTGAAAGAAATGGATAAAGAATTACTCACACTCTCGGAAAAACTTCGTGAACGAGCGAATTTTCTCGAACTCAAACTAAAGGATCCAATTATAGAAGTAAACAGATATAACATAGATAATATCGTAGAAAAAAACACTGCAATATTCCTGTTCTTTACAGCCGACTGGTGTGGACCATGCATATCCTATCTATCTACATATAGAGATTTGGCTGTAGAATTAGCCAAGCCAAAAGTAATTTTCGCAAAGGTTGACGTCGACAAAAGTGCCGATATAGCCGATAAATACCTTATAGATCACATCCCAAGTATAGCTGTGATTGTTAACTCCAAACATGTGGATACATTAATAGGAAGCATGTCCAAGGAAAAACTAAAGGAAAAACTCTCATCATACATTGACCTTGTAGGTCATTAGGCTAGGTGTTCTATATAATGGAACACCTATACGATCTCTTCTGGTCAGCTATTAGAGGAAAGTCTCTGGATGAGTTTGAGAGATTTATCGAAGAAATAAAGGGCGACTTCCATATATATGAGAGATTGGATCTATTTCCATTTAAAATAAAATCTGGTTTAACAAGCATACCTATACAAAACAGGTTTCTTCTTTTCCTAGAGGAATTAGCATCTGCTTTAATAATAGAACTAGTATCGCTCGAAAATTCCATACCGGATGAGTGTATTAACTTAGAATCTTTTATTCGTAATAGAGTAGAACTTGCTAACAATCTGCTACGAGACCTTAACCAAGAGATCATAGAATATAAGCTAAGCCCCGAAGAAACCGAGAAAGCTAGGCTATTACTTGATTCCTATCGTTTATTGGGTAATGGTATACTTAGGGTATGTCATTTTTATGTAAAAGATTGAAATAAATCCGTATTTCCCTATATAGAAATGAAATTATATAGTATTATCTAGGGGTTACCCTGAAGACTCCTTTATAAAGCTATTAAACTTAACATACCTTTAGGGTTAGCTCTCCGATATACCATTAGATCCTAATAGATACTAGCTGGGGAGGAATAATGGTCTACTTAAAAGCAATAGCGATTGTAACGATTTTAATAGCAGCAGTAGCGCTAGGAGCTGTAACTAAAAGTGATCAGCATAACTCACTCCTAGGAATATCACTACCATTTGGTGACGGTAATTCAAATAGGAAAATCGAGAACGTCTATGTGCTCTCGAACGACCCAGAGATAGCAACACAAATACAATCACTTATTAAAAATCGAATGATAAACATTGTCATCCTGAAGGACAATAAGATAGATAATGTAAAGGCTGGAGATGTACTAATTATTAACATAGATAACTCCCACTTTAAGGTAGACACTAAACTATTCAATGATCTTGAAAAACGCTTCCTAGAGAAAAAAGGAATAGTAATATTATACACTGAAAAAGGAATGCCACCTTCAAAGTTATCTGAATTAACATATAATATGTTACCGCTTTCATTTACTGGAAGACAAAACGTTGTTATAAACCGTACTTCAGGGAACCTATATTACGTCTTCGCTCTTAGATTACTGGGAGGGGATGATAACCAAGTTCCAGTTTACTATAGCCTATATTCCCATGCAACGACAAAAATAGAACCCGCCGATATATGCAAGTTTATAAGCTCAATAGTATCAAATACCTCCTAGTTTCTTCCAGCAAACTCTTTCGACATAAACTCCTAAACTACAGGCTACACAATATATTTTAGTTCTAAATTCACGCAACCAATATACTATACTAGGTAAAGTATGAGGGGATAATATTGGATTTAGCATCATGGCGATTACTAGCAAGGACTATCAATAAAACCGATATTGTTATTGAAGTACTTGATATCAGAGATCCATTATCGACCTATAGTAAAAGAGTTGAAGAAATGATTGATGCTTTAGGTAAGAAACTAGTCATAGTCTTAAACAAAAGCGATCTGGTTCCAAGAGATGTAGCTGAAGAATGGGTATACCAGTTTAGAAAAGCAGGATACGATGCTTTCTATATGTCGGCAACCAAGAGGCTTGGAACCCGAAGGCTGAGGGGTTTCATCAAATCATTAGCTGAGGCAAGTCCGTTCACAGTAGCAGTAGTCGGTTATCCTAAAACTGGAAAGTCTAGCATTATTAACGCATTAAAAGCTAAGCATAGTGCCATGACAAGCCCCATTCCGGGAAGCCATGGATATACAAGACACGTGCAGTTATACAAGATTGAGCCAGGCTTCTATGTTCTTGACACTCCAGGAGTTATACCCATAGAAGGCGGCTGGCCGGACTCGATAATTAGGGGTAAAAGCCCTGAAGAGCTGGAGGATCCCGTTCCCCCAGCAGTAGCTTTAATCGAGAAAATCTTAAGTTGCAACCCAGACGCTTTTATCGACGCATACGGTATAACAATCAAAGATCCCCTAAAGATCATGGAGAAACTAGCGATTATACGGGGATGGAAGTATAAACTAAGCGGTGAGCCTTTGGTTGAAGAGGCTGCCAGAACTATCTTAAGAGATTACCATAAAGCAAAGATAATGTTTTACATATCACCGTCTCCACTCAATTTCAAGTATAAATCGAGAAGAAGGGAGTAAGCTTGCAGTGTGAGTTGTATGGGAATAATCTTCTCGTGCCAATTCTAATGCTATTTGCTGTACTAGACCCAATAGGAAACAGTCTATATTTCTATATACTAACCAAAAACTACTCAAGTGAGACATGTAATAGAATTACGTCTATGACCATATCTGTAGCAATGTTTATTACACTCTTTTTCGCCGTTCTCTGTGATATAACATTCAACATCCTGGATGTTACTGTAGATGATTTCAGAATAGCTATAGGAATCATCCTCTTAATTTACTTTATCGCTATTCTACTCGAAATTAATCTTGGCCTTAAACAACCTTCTGACGAGAACATAGCTGTAGTCCCTCTAGCAATGCCACTGCTATCAGGTCCCACAGCAATATTCACTGTCGTTTATATTAAGCACGCATGGGGGATAAAGTTCTCTCATAAGTGTGATTGTAAATATTATCATAATATAACCGGTACTATTGGCAAGAGACATCCTATCCAAGTATATGGGCAAGAATGGCAGTTTAGCATTCGAAAAGTTGATGGCAATGATAATGGAAGCTTTCGCCGTATCCTTGATGAGAGAAGTATTACACCTAAAATTCTTAGTGGGTGGTAAATATGGGCAGTTTCTTCGATATAAGCAGAGGAAAAAGCGTTGATCCTGTAGAGATAAGTATGAAGATACGAGCCCCCTCAATAATTTTCTATGGAGAGCAACATGAAAACAACGAGGTAGTAAAAGGAGAACTATCGATTCTGAAGGAAGTTTATAAATTATCTGTAAGGAAGAAACTTAGACTAATCATTGGAATGGAGCATTTTAATATCCAGCAACAAAAAATTCTTGAGGAGTTTTTGGAGGATAGAATTACTTGGAAATCACTTGTAGACCGATACTCGGAGGGGCCAGAAGGGTTTGATCTGGAATATTATAAACCCATTCTTTTTTATGCTAAAAAACAGAAGCTCCGTATTATAGGATTAATGCCTCCTAGAAATGAGGCCAAGGTTGTTGTACGGAAAGGATTGACAAGTGATATACTAGACAAATACAAGCTGGACGAGAATGATATCAAATCATATCCTAGGGATTATTTTGATAGGTTCTCTCAACTCGTTCCACGAGATGGGCCTATGGCGATTTTTGGTGTTGAACAGCTTGTTCTAGCTCAGAGCTTTAAGGATGAAGTTATGGCTCTTTCAATAGCAAGAGCACTCAACAAGGGAGCTGATTTATTTTATGGTATAATGGGAACAGGGCACTGCGAGCATAAGGGTACTGTTCCAAGTAGAATAGGAAAATACGTAAAGAATATCGTCAATCGAACAATTATAACCACCCGGAAATTATCCGGGGAAGAATCCCCGGCTGATATAGCTAAGAGACTCAGAAAAGACGGGCTTATAATTGCAAGTTACGTATACATTACCTAAAAAACCATTATTCACAATACATTAACTATAATAGAGAACTTGGTAAGGGGTGTAAATTAATTGAAGAATCCTATATACCAAGAAGAAATAGGTGGATTTATTTTCCAGGAATACAAGGAGTTTAAGCCTGCGACGCCAAGCTATTTAATACTCGGATTTCCTGATGCTGGGCTTGTAGGTTCTATAACCGTCTCGTATATGGTAAAATCTCTAGGAATGAAGGAAGTTGCTGGAATAGATAGTAAACGATTCTTTCCCCCGGCTACGATTGTCATAGACGGTAACCCAAGGCCACCTGTAAGGGTTTTCAAGAAAGATAATGTATATACACTTATGTCGGAAATACCCCTCCCTCCTCAGGCATATTTCAGCCTGGCAGAAATGCTAACATATTGGGTAAGATTAAGAGGGTTCACATTCGTTGTAAGCGTAACTGGCATAGGAGTTCCTAATAGGCTACAAATAGATAAACCCAAACTATACTGGCTGGCTACTGATGAGCAAGGCGAAGAACTAGCCGCTAAGACAGAAGCAGGTAAATTTGTTAACGGCATAATAGCAGGTCCTTATAGTTTAATATTAAAGGAGAGCATAGCCAGAAGAGTCTCGAATCTACTATTGCTGGCTGAGTCGTTCCTAGATTTCCCTGATCCAGAAGCAGCGTCTGTGGTTATAGAAGGCTTGAATAGGATGATAGGTCTAAACATGAGTGTAGGCGATCTATTGAAAGAGGCGGAAATGATAAAGCTTAGAATGAAAGAACTTATGCGCTCTACAAAAGAATCGATGATGAAAATGGGTAAGGGATTGGAGTATCAGAGCCCGGTAATCTACAGTTGATGATAGTTCTATGGAGGTGTATGCGCTTGTCTAGCTACTGGGACTGGTTTGAAGAGTTCCGCAGATACGTGAGAGAGAGAATAAAGAATATTGAAGACTTGTTCAACGAAATACACAGTGAAATAGACTCCTCACTCTTCACAGGATACAAACCTGGCAACCTGGAAGAGCCTCTATACAGAATAGAGGACCATGGGGATCACTATAGAATTCTAATAGACCTACCTGCAGCTGATCCTGACAGTGTTGTAGTGGACGTATTTGAAGACCACGTATTAATCAAAGCCAATATAAGGGAGGAAGCTATGTATGAATACGAGAACGCTCTTGGAAGGAGAGTCTGGATGAGAAATTATAGTACAAGTATAACATTTCCCAGTCCCATAGATACCTCAACGGTAAAAGCAGAGAGGAAGGCTAATATTCTCATAATAACAGTCAAAAAGAAATAGATCACACTAGAATTCAGCCAGATAGGTGGAGTAAGTTTTATTCAAAAACGACAAAACTACTAATACTAATAACTGCTGTAACTGCAGTTTCATCTGCCTCAGTTATAGCTGTTTTATCAGGAGTTCCCGGGTCGACTGCTAGTTTTTGGAGAATGCTCTTCTCCAGTATTCTCCTGGCTCCATTCATCCTCGAGAGAAACAGTCAGAGTAATTACCAGAAGAATAGATCGTCAGGGATAATTCTAGGCGTAGCCGCTGGAACAATGCTTGGAATTCATATGTCTTCATGGCTTGAATCTCTTGCATACGCTTCCGTAGCAGTAAGCACAACAATTGTTTGCACACATGCTCTTTTCTCCTCCTTATTCTCCTCAGTAATAGGAGAGCCGCCTAAGAAAACTCAAATCATTGGTATATTGATTTCTATACTAGGAGTATTTTTCATAACAGGAGCAGACCCCAGTTCCACAGTATTGGGTGGATTACTTGCCTTAATTGGGGCAATTTCAGGTGGAGCTTATTTCACACTTGGCAGAATATCCAGGCATGAAATGAGCCTTAGCAAATATTTGCTTACCACTTATTCTACTGCTGGACTTGTTTCTTTACTCTTTGCAATAGCTACTGGAGAGAAGCTTATGGGATTCCAATCTTCTTCTTGGATTTATTTATTCCTACTTGCTCTGATCCCTAACGTGATAGGCCACAGTCTCCTCAATCTTTCATTAAGATTTTCTACTGCAACAACGGTTACAGGAAGCGTTCTCGGAGAGCCTATTGGTGCAACTATTCTCGCGTATTTCATACTAAGCCAGCATCCCCCCTTAATGGTTTATATATTCATGCTAGTGGTACTGTTTGGAGTTGGGATAACAATAAAAACAGGGTTAGAACTATAAAGTCGCTATTATATTGATAGTAAAGTAGAGGCGCTACCAAATGAACAAGTTTGATCCTTGTGGAGCTAAAGTTCTACATTACACTGAGGTCGAAGAAGAAAGGGTTCCTGATAAAATGGGGAGTAAAACAACGATTCGATGGCTAATATCAGAGAAAGATGGTGCACCTACTTATGCAATGCGCTACTTTAGAATAGGCCCTGGAGGACACATTAACGCTCACAGCCATCCCTGGGAGCATGAGATATTCGTCGTTAAAGGACAAGGGGTAGTTAGGATAGGTGAAAAACACTATCAAGTTGGGGAGGGATATTCCATCTATGTACCCCCAAACATAATACATGAATACTGGAATACCAGTTTAGAGCCATGGGAAATAATCTGTACAATACCAAACAAGCCAAGTGTCAATGAGGATAAACCCGTAGAGAAATGTTGAGGTGTGAGTTTTAGAAGCCAAAAATAAGAGGATCATCATCTATCTTCCATTTCACTGGTTTCTCCTTCCCTTCTACTTGTTCCTAGCTCTACCAATAGCGTATATAATGGCTATAACTCCAGCTTATCTATTCCATTGGCTATCTAGTAACATAAACCTATTTGTAAAAATGCTCATATGGATATCTATGCTTCTTCTCAGCCTTAGTCCTGTACTTAGCTTCGTCAATATAAAAATAGGGAGTTTTAAGACAAAAACACAGACATCTGCAATTGATTACGTTATTTATTGGGGTATACCCATACCGATCCCTCGAATAGGTGTAACTGAACAGGAAACCATTATTGCAATAAATGCTGGCGGAGCTATTGTGCCGATAACGGTTGGGATTGTGTTCGTATATTCAACTCTTCTAATAGGGAACCCGCTAGTATTATATGCAACTATAGCATCAATCACAGTAACAACCATCTATACATACGTGTCATCACGAGTTATTCCCAGCATAGGGATTGTCGCCCCAGGATTGGGGATAGCACTAGTTTCTCTAGCAACTTCTATACCTGTTCTAGGTAGAGGACCGGTTTTTATCCCAGCATATGTTGGAGCTAGCTTTGGAAGTCTATTAGGAGCAGACATTCTTAGATTAATGAAGGATAGAGACCGTATTAATGCACCTTTAATAAGCATCGGAGGAGCAGGAGTCTTCGATGGAATATATCTATCAGGAGCCCTCGCAGTTACACTTGGTATGCTTTTCTCCTGATGTAAGTTGACGAGGTTATTGAAATGGAGGAGGAAATGAAAAGTCTTCTTAAGTACCTATTGAAACGCCGTTACATAAGCCCCAGCATCATAGCCAGAGAAACTAGAATAAAAGAGTCCAGAGTGTATGTACTACTAGCGAGGCTTGAGGCAGAGGGGTATATTAGAAGAATGACGTTCGAGCAAGGAAAGTCTTGTGAGTATTGCCCCTTGAAAGGAATCTGCGGGGGATCCTGCCCTTCTGGAACCGGTAAAATCACAATCTACACAATAACCGATAAAGGTAAGCAATTAACTACACAAGAAAACGAGTAGAGCCGGGAGTGACCCGCCCCGTACACACTTATCCCCGAGGACGCGGGGTTAATTCGTACGGGACCAGGGTCCACTCACTTATAGTTATTTTGTACTGAGAAGGTAAAATAGGTTAACGTGAATAGTTCTCTACTCTGCTACTACTTGTCCATGTACATCTGTGTACTCTAAAATATTGCAGACTAGGCATTTAATGTCCAGAACGCCTATTGGATTATCGTATTCATCTAATACTATCATTATCCAACACCTATTATAGCCATTGCCTCTAATCCTCTTGTAAGAGTCTACATTATCCTACGGTTAGAGGTCTCTTAATCGATACATTTTCCTTTACTTTTGCGCTCTAAGGCTATCACTAATAGTTTGTTAAGCGGTATTGCCACGAGGATCGGTCTTGGAACATATTAGTTTTAGCGTCTGAGTTCCACGTTTTATGAATGTATTCAAGAATATATTTTATAGAGTTTTTTACTATTGAAAATTAAAACAGATTCCTTGTTTAGTGTGTCCAGATAGGAATAGATACTAAGTATTGTATAATAAGAGACATTAATGTGTATGGAATAGTATATTTTAGTATCTGGAATCCTTTATATTTCCTTCCAGATACCCTAGCAGCGATCGTTACGCCAACATAGATGGCTGGAGCACCCGCTATCGTCGCGTTACTACCTAAGGTACCTGCCCATGCCACACTCCAATAAAGCGGCCACGGATTTAATCCTACATTCATAGAGAGATCTTTTATTATATTAAATAAAGACAGAATCAACGCATCATGCTCTATTATTGTAGCAGATAACCCAGTGAACCAATATAAAATTGAATACGAGTAGAGGAGTCCGTGACCTGCTGTAAGGGATATCATTCTCCTAGCAGCTTCATCGATGAAACCAGTTTTAACCAGACCGCCAACAAGTATGAATAAGCTGATGTAGAAGAGGAGTGCGCTCCATTCTATTCTACCTAAAATCTCGTTGAAGCTTTCGAAATCCCTTTCCAGAATCCTGCCTAATTCAGCTATAGCTGCTATTGCCAATCCGCCGGCTAAGGCTATTTCTCCCAGTTTAACGTCGAAACCAAGCATAACGGATAGTTCTCGCCTGAAGGCCATTCCAACTATAGTTATAGAGAAGACGATTACAGAAGCCCATAATTGCCCCTTTCTTATGTTCAGTTCTTCAACAGCAGAAGATATATCAAGTTGATCTTTTAGATTAACCCTGTTTTTGAGCCAGAGGAAAATAAGGTAATTCAATAACAAATAGGTAATAGTTAATAATGGGAAGCTCGATGGCCTACTGTTCATCCATATGAAATCATTGAATTCCGCCCCCGCAACGCTATGCAACAACTGTGGAGGTAAGTCGCCTAGCAACAATGCTGTACCCATGAAGTTAGCGTTAAGGGAAACTAGGGTGACTGGAAGTAAGGGGTCTACACCTGCTTTCTTCGATGTTCTAGCAACTATTCCACCGAATAACACGACGATCAATACATTATCGACAAATATACTCAAGAACCCAGCTATTATAGCCACTACTAGTAGAAAGCCAAGGAATCCTTTAGATTTTCTGGAAGCCCATGAAATGATGAGATTTGAAACTCCTGCACCGGATAAATATTCTGCGAGGATCCACATACCTAGAAGAATTGATATTACATCCCAGTCTACATAGTGTACTGCATCTTCCAGAGAGAGAATGCCCATTAATCCTAGTGTTAATGCTCCTAGAAGAGCTATTAGGCTTCTATCTATAATTCCCCATATTATGAAACCTATTGTGACGATGAAGATCACTAGCGCGATATTAACCACTACAAGGCACCTATCCGGGTATCATCGGTTAATGCAACTAGTGAGTGTTTACTATGACAAGATAAAAAGGTGACTGGAAGGGATAAGAAAGGTTAACGAATCTAGGAGTTACCATTACTTGATTGCTGTTTCAGTTTCCTAAACTCATCAATCAATAATGGAATTATCTCCTTTGCATCACCTACTACACCGTAGTCAGATGCCTTGAATATCGGCGCCTCCGGGTCTTTATTAATAGCAACTACGGTTCCAGCCTCTCTTATACCGAATGTGTGCTGTGCAGCTCCACTTATACCCACTGCAACATACAGTTTTGGTTTTACTGTTTTACCCGTCTGACCTACCTGTTTTTCATGAGGTATAAACCCCATATCCACAGCTTTTCTAGAGCCCGCTACTACTGCACCCATCTCTTTAGCCAGTTCCTCAAGGAGACTCCACAATTCTTTTGTAGCTACTCCTCTCCCACCAGAGACGAGATAATCAGCCTTCTCTATCGGTAACTCTGTCTGAGGTATAATAGTGACTTCTTCTAGGAATGCCCTTCTTTTCGGTATGCTGTCTAGTTCTATCCATGTGATTTCCCCAGCTCTACTTTCATCTCTCTCTGGCACTGGAAACACGTTAGGCCTAGCTGTTCCCATCTGAGGTCTGCGTGTAGGCGTCTTAATATGTGCAAGCATTATTGCTCCAAAAGGAGGTCGTATCATTACAACGTCTCCTGTCTTCATATCAACGTCGAAGTTCGTACAATCAGCTGTTATACCGGCTCTGAGGGTATTAGCAATATATGGGCCGAATTCTCTTCCTCTCAGAGTTGCCGAGACAAATATTACTTCAGGTTTAACCTGTTTAGCTAGGTCAGAGAGAACTAAAGCATACTGGTCTGCACTGTAAACTTTTAGATCTGGGTGATAAATTATACGTATTTTGTCAGCGCCGTGATATATCATTTCTTTAGCTGCCTTTTCTAGAGCCTCTTTGTCCCCGCCAATGAGAACTCCTTCTATCCAAGTCTCCAGTTTTTCAGCAATGCTCTTAGCAGGGGTTAGCATCTGTAGACTTGCTTCATGAATTTGGCCATCCTCTATTTCACCTATAACCCATATACCTTCGAATTCCCCAGGCTGTCTGCACTCCCAATCCGGACAAAGCTTTTCACAATCAACCTTCTTCTTTTTCCTTGCTGAAGGATCGAAACTCACAATTCATCACCTCTAAAATGAGAGAACACCCTCCTCTTTAAGCTTCTCAATTAACCATCTGACTCCTTCTTTAGGATCACCCTGAAATACTTCCTTCTTTCTTGGAACCTCAGGAGTCCAAGTTATTCCTCCTACTATAGTTGGACTTCCCTTTAAACCGATGCATCTTGTGTCAAGCCCCATTTCCTTATTCGTCCAAACCTGTATAGGGTTCTCAAGTTTCGCCCTTATTTTGTAGGACATTCTTACAGGACGTGGTTTCTGACTATGCATAGCTACGGATATAACTGCTGGGAGTCTGACTCTATAGATTTCTTCTCTATCCTCTAGTTTTCTTAAGAAAACTATTTCCTTCTTTTTCTCATCGTAATCAATTAGCTTCTCAACGTAATACACATATGGAAGTTTAAGCCAGCTTGCCACCTGTGCTCCTATGTGAGCAGTGCTTGAGTCTATTGTTTCCTGCCCAAATACAACTAGGTCTACTCCACCTATTTTCTCTATAACCTTGGCTAAAACATAGCTGGTAGCTAATGTGTCTGCACCGGCGAATGCTCTGTCACTAGCTAAAACACCGTCATCTACACCCATACCTATTACGTGCTGTAAACCCATTATAGCTGCTGGAGGTGCCATGGAAACCGCTGTTATCTTACCTCCATATTTATCTTTTAACTGTAGAGCGAATTCAGTAGCATCCAGGTCGTGAGGGTTTACTATGCTGGGAACCCCTTCTCTTATTAGAGTACCTGTTTTTGGATCGAATCTAACTGCTTGTGTGTTAGGCACCCATTTTATTCCGAGAACCATTCTCATCTAACTCACCTCTTACATAAACCTGTACATTATTCCCCTACCACTCTTAGGATAATGCCATGTAATTGCGTTCATAGGGCATATCACTCTGCATGTTCCGCATTCCACGCATCCTTCATAGCTGAATACCACTTTTTCTCCTGCTAGAATATAGCATCCCGCCGGACAAAGATAGAGGCATGGTTTCGTTGGACATTTTTCACATTTCGAAGAGTCTACAGTAATATGTGGTTCAAGGCCTACATCCCATACGTCTCTTTGAAGTATATCATCTATTTTCATGGGTTTTGCTTCTGGTTTACCCTGATCTTGAGACATACCAATTCACCTCCTACATCTTTTTGATAAGCCTGTAACCTTTCCAGGCTAGTGAGAGTAATCCTAAACCAGCTTGTTTCCTCGCTTTGTTAAACCCTTTCCATATTCCTGGGGTTTCCAACCCTATTTCAAAAACATTGCTTGCTGTGCCGACAGCTAGTTTCGGTAGTGCACTGAACATTCTAGCATCACTATACAGATCCTGCATTCCAGTTAGCCTGGTTAGGTCTTTATACGTGAAGCTTTCCTTCAGCATTCTTTCATACGTTTTTAGATTTTGCTCTGTGAAGCCTCCTTTATCATGAGCCTCTATCGCCGCTTTTGCAGCTAAGTAACCTGTATAAGCCGCGAAATCCACTCCTCGTATAGTATATCCTACGTTGAGTAAAAGTCCTCCAGCATCCCCTGTTATAAGGAAACCGTTCAATGCCAGTTTCTTAGGCATCATAGCAGGGCCTGCTTCAGGTGTAAGATGCCCTCCATACTCCATAATGTCCCCATCTATCCATAGATTTCTAAGCTGAGGATGAAGCCTTAGTCTTTCTACCATCTGGCTTATATGGTCTTTCACGTCCTTTACGGCGTGCCCCAGATGTAGGACTAGACCTATACTCACGCTATCCTTATTGGTGTAAACGAACGCTCCGCCGGGTATATATTCTGTTATGCCTCCCATTAGGAGCCAAGCCATCCCTTCGCCTTTGTTAAGCCCAAATCTCTCATTAACCTTATCTTCACCTAGCTTGATAGTCTCCTTTGCTCCAACAGCTACTTGCTCCGGCTTCAGTTTATCAACTAAACCTAAACCTTCTAGGAGTAATCTATTTACTCCCTCTGCATCTATCACAAGGTTGGCATATACCTCGTCTGGCCCGCTTCCAACACCAATAACCTTTCCATCCTTGTAGAGTATCTTATCTACTGTGATTTCTTCAACTAGTAGTGCACCAGTTTCTCCAGCTTTATCTGCCATCCATTTGGCCAGTTGAGGCAAGTATGTTGTGAAGCTTGTGGAAGTATCTGATTGATACTCTATTGACACTAGTTTATTGCCGTCCACAAAGCTTAGTTTCTCTTTTTTAACCCATCTATGAATAGGAGCCTTATCCAGATCGTTGCCATATATCTCTCGTAGAGGTTCTGCATATACCCTTCCACCGAAGAGTTCTTTATATCCCGGTTGTCGTCCTCGTTCCAGTACAAGGACATCAAAACCTTTCTTAGCTAGTATATAACCTGCGGCAGAGCCAGCGGGGCCAGCTCCAACTATGATTATATCCCATTTCTTCTTTACATCCAAAACGTACACCCCGCAGGGAGGGATTAACTTTTTGTATATATAAATTGATTTTTCAACTCAATGTAGCTAATTTAGGTACAAAAACCTGTGATTTCTTTTTATGTTTGCCAGACAAATATTACTATTGAGAGGTGTCTAAAGTGCCCATTCTTTCGAAGCCCCCTAGGATAAAGGTATTCGAAGCTCTTGGCAGTATTGCAGATGGTAGAGTAGAAATTGTCGACGAGAACGAGTCTAGAATTATAGCTAAAATCAAAAGTTCAACAGGAGAAAAAACATATACAGTTATTGTCGATCTAGGATCAAAGAAGGCGTATAGTAATGATAACGGAACAATACATAGGGGGTATATTGGTTACCCTATTATAGCTGTATTAATGGCCAAAGGAATCTTGCCCTTCGAGGAAAAATATGCTGAAGCTCTTAAAGGTATTCCCTGGAAGACACTCAACGAGACTTATAAGAAGTATAGCATAGTAGAGGAGATAGTTTTCAAGCAAGCAAGAAGTAATGGTGTTTACAGAAGACATTTAGAGGCTTTTGCTAGAAGAGTCCTTGGAGAACTTGGAAGACTAGAGCTTATATTCGATGAGTCACTAGGACAGCAAGCCTAATCGACGTTTATTGTCGCTGCCTTATAGAGTTTGGCTATCTCACCTACTATCCTCCCCTCCAACCCTTCTATTATATTTCTAGTAATCCTAGTCTGAGGCATGTTTTTAGGGTATGTATTCGAATTGATATAGACCTCCATTATAGAATTGAGGATAGGTCTAATTTCGTTTAATAATCCAGCTCCCGGTATTGTAGAGGCTATAAGGAATGTTTCAGTCTCACCTGAGGGAATATTCTCCCTCCTAACAAGCTCAGATTTACCAAGACATCTTAGAGTAGCCAGCACTGTTAACGATAATCTTGTAACAGGAATATTTTTGAGTATCGCATTAATCCCCTCACTTCTGACTCCTCTCTCGAGATACTCTAGTATTTCACCATTTCCGCTAAACAGTTTTTCTTTGACAACCTTGAAACCTAGTTGTAAGGCGTGATCTTTCATTAATTCGTATTTCCTGTAACTCGCCATGCTATTTCTTTTTACAAGGAAGCTAATGAAGGGAATGGAGGTTTTCGGTAAATAAAATACAAGATCGCGTTTGACAGTCATGCTTAACAATGGATATATGGGTATTCCCTCGTTTTCGGCCAGTCCTACAAGAACAGTACCCATAAGCTTGGGGATAATTATTAGTGTAGGTGTTTTCTTTGCAGCCAAGTGTTTTACTATGGACTTAAGCTCCTCTGCCCGGTCAATGCTTCTATTTATAGGTTCGTACTCATAAAAAGATACAGTGAAACCATGTGAGGATAAACTGTCAGCAAGTAAACCTATAGCATGGACCAAAGGCACCTCATCAGGGCTAGGTAATGAGAGGTTCTTGAGTACTATTCCAAGAAGCCTCGTTCTATTATTTGGACCTTCTTCCTGGGATTTATGGTAATCTACGCTTATACTTCTTATCTTAATGAATCTATACTCGTCACTATAATATCTTGAGCAATGACCGATGAAGGAGTCCTCCACTTTTCTGTGCACCTACGGAACCTTGTCCTCGCATATATATTGAACAAGCGAACAGGGTTATATATCTGAGAAATTTAATCGGGAGATCAGAGTACATTTCCGTGGGAATGTGTTATGGTAAATGTAAGCAATACAACTACTAATATCGGAGGAGAGGTTCTGCCTCATAGATTAACGTTGACAGGAGCTATCATCCAGTTAATACTTGTAGCGGTCTTTATAATAGGGCCTACTCCATTCTTTGTGTATATAAGTAAACTTGCATGGAAGGAATCCGTAAAAGCATCTATATATGCTGGGTTTCTGGGTTTTCTAATTCTAATCTTTCTCAACCCGATGGGGCCTGTTGCCGTTTTAGCTGACTTCCTTATTTACATGTGGGCGTTGAAAATAAGGCTGAATAATGAGTGGAAAGAAGCTTTCAGACTAAGCTTAGTTATCTGGGGACTACTACTTTTACCACTACTATTTATTGGAACCGAGATCCTAAAGCATTTCATTGCATCCTAACAATCCTGGGAAATCCCGTATCTTCTTTTCATTTCACCTGCCATTATCTTATTTTGCTCATATATTTCCCCTACATTAGGATGATCCCCCCTCTCCAGTTCTTCCGCTATTTCTACTAAAGCCTTCTCCAAATACAATTGATCTGTCAAGAGAGATATGATTCTGAGTAACCTCAACCCAGCATTGGGTGACATAGATACTATATCTTCGTGGTCTAAACTTGTAGGAATATTATGAATAGTCCTGGGACCAGAGTCCGCTCTGACTTCAGCGGCTAATGAAGCTATAGTGTAATGAATTATCATTCCTCCAACACTGCTTTTTGAGTGGGCTAGAAACTTGGGTAAGTTTACATAGCTATCGTCCAATAGTTTATTCGCTCTTCTCTCGATTAAATTAGCCATCCATGCCAATAGTATTGCAGTATAATCACTTGCTATAGCAGGGTAAACCGCGTGGAATCCGCACTGGTGGAAAACTCCTTCAGGAGTAGCAATAGGATTACTAGATGCGCTGCAAATTTCGTTTGCTACCACATGCTCCACATAGTTTAGGCCGTCTAGGATAGCTCCAAGTATATTAGGAGTGCACCGTAGAGAATATGGGTCTTGTAACCTTCTCTGTTCACCTTTACATGCAGTGGATAGTCGTTCAAGTACTTCTCTCATACCTGGATGTCTCTTAGCTGATGCAATGATCGGAGACCAGTGCTCACAGTTAGCACCTATAATCCTACCAATATGCAGCGTATTATTGAGTAACTCATCGAATAGTATTCTGGTTAATCCTAAGGAATACCCGAGTAACGCTGTGCTGTATGCTGTCGTATTTATAAGGAGGAGAGCTTCACCTCTATCGAGAACCCATTTATCTAATCCGCAGGCTTCAAACATACTGTTAGCATCTATCAATTCACCGTTAATCCAAACTTTTCCTTTACCGAGGAGAAACTGGCTTACCAGATGTGCCGTTGGAGCTAGATCACCTGATGCACCAACACTACCTCTCACAGGGATAGCTGGAGCTGCATTACATTCCAGGGGTTTCACCAGTCTCTCTATTGTTTCAGGCCGTATGCCTGTAAATCCTCTTGTAGCTTGGATAACTCTGATAGCTAGAAAGAGGCGCCCTACCTCCGGTGATGATAGCGGCCCCGTACCTACTGCATGCTCATTTATGACTATTTCCTCGTATTGAGGATCTGAGAGGCGCCCTGAGTCATATAGTTTCCCAAGTCTAGTATGTATGCCATAGATTGTTCGTCTCTTAGCCTCTTCTAAAAGTATCTTTCTAGCTCTAGCTAGCGTGTCCAGCGAGTTCTTTGTTAAAATAATACCATCATTACTTTTAGACCATTCAAACAATTCATGAGGTGAGGGGCAGTTATTGCTATCGATCCTAAGTACTTTCAATAAACGTCACCTGATTGATCCGTTTTTGTAAAAGGGGATTTAGAATATTAAGGTCTCTAACTTCCTGTTTTCTATGAAAAATAATCACGGGTGATGAACTTGGAAAACAATCTTCCAGTAGTACAAAAGAGGAATGGCTGCATAGAAGAGTACATCCCCGAGAAATTCATTGTTAGCCTAATAAAGAACGGTATAACCCCTTCCGCAGCCCGTGCTATTGAGGCTGACCTAAGGAAAGAGGTAACAGGTAAAAGAAGCATATCTACTATAGAACTAGCTTATTATGCATTGACAAGACTCAGAAACAAAGGCAAGCCGTATTATCAGTCCTGGATTTACTACGACATTAATCACAAGCGTAGGAGAATAGACTACGATATTAAGCATATCCTAGGTAAAAGCATTGATGCCTAGGTAGGAATCTGAATTGCTCTGGATAGTTCACACCACTGGCAAATGTAATCTTAGATGCAAGTATTGCGGGGGTTCTATACCGGAAGAATTGATGCCGTGGAAACCAAAGTATTCGGCGAAGGACCTCAAGAAAATTATAGATAACGACCCTGACCCCACAATAATCTTTTACGGGGGAGAACCTCTTCTGAACCCTGAGTTCATAATGGAAATTATGGATACATTAGAGGCTAGATACGGGGTTCAAACCAATGGGACGTTACCTCATCTTCTACCAGATAGCTATTGGCAACGAATGGAAACCGTCCTCTTAAGTATTGATGGTGTTGAATGGCTAACAGATAAGTATAGGGGTAAGGGGATATATCGTAGAGTTCTAAATACAGCGATGTGGCTATCAAAATTTTGTAAATGCCGTAGAATAGCTAGGATGACTGTGACCAAAGATGCCTGCATATACAGAGATGTTGTTCATCTACTAGAACTCGGCTCGTTTACACACGTCCATTGGCAGTTGAATGTAGTATGGGGTGATAGGTGGAGATTTCTTGACTGGGCTAGAAACAGGTATCTTAGAGGAATAACTAATCTAGTACGTTATACGGCTGAAAAATTAGTTAACGGCCAGGTACCAAAGATAATCCCATTCCTAGGGATCTTGACTGCAGAGAAAAACGGGGGATGGGGGCATATTCCTTGCGGAGCTGGGTTCAAAAGCTTCTCTATAACCACTGATGGCAGAATTCTCGCTTGTCCTATAGCTGTTAGAGAGAAATGGGCTATTCTTGGCGATATTTGGTCAGGCGTTGAGAAGGTTATGAGGATTAATGACGTCTCCCCCGAATGTGTAAAGTGCGAGTATTTCAAGTGGTGCGGAGGGCGTTGCCTTTATTCTTTATATGAGAAATATTGGGGAGATGCAGGCCAGAAAGAAATATGCTGGGTTACCAAGAGGACTATAGATCATGTTCTTAAACTTGTCCCCATTATTGATCGCCTCGACAAAAATGGTGTTGCTTCCTGGAATGATGTTCTCTATGATCCTCTACATGATTCAACCGAAATAATCCCATAGGGAAGTGAAGGAACACCGGTTAGAAGATGTATATAGCTGGCTTCATTGGTAACGTATCTTTTCTTTTGATGCCTATAGGATGTTCTCTCGATACAATTACTTCAGCCCCTGTCAGTTTCTCGATAACGTACCTTAAACTCTCTATAACCTTCTCCTCATCGAGGCTCCTTTCCATGATATAATCCTTAATTAGAGGAGGTATATTCTTTGCTACATCATAGAGTTTCATCGCTCTATTTGCCGCTTTTTTCCTATCCTTGGCGGTTGACGTTATTATTTTAATGAGTGCTTTAACCGGCTTTCCTTCATCTATAATATGAACAGCGAGTCTAAGCTCGTTAATCATATCCGGGTTTGATGGGAGAAGTACTATTCTTTCAGGTGACTTCTTGGCTACTTTCACTATGCTTTTAATGTCATCTATAAGGCGTGAAATGTACTCCATGTAAACCTCAGCTTCAATGTCCCTTCCAGCTGGTTTAGGCCATGAGGCCAAACTTACATATCCCTTTCCTCCTATAACACTCCATAATTCCTCTGCAATATGTGGCACAGTAGGTTGAAGCATTCTTATCCAACTATCTACTACTTGTTTAACAACGTATCTTCTAACCAGATCATCCTTACGGTGTTCTGTTAGTCTTAGGTAGAAGGTTAGATCGTTTTCCATCACGTAGAACACAGTATTATACGCATCTCGCAGTTTGACGTTATCCATGGCTACTGTAGTTTTTTCGATATTATACGATAATCTGCTAAGCATCCATCTATCAACAATGTCTAGTTCAACTGGATCTATCTTCCCCGGTGAATTCTTGACGTATGATTCTAACTGTGATATTGTACTATATATTTTCTTCAATTGATCAGTTACACTAATCATCAGCTCCTCTGTGAAATTAGCGTCTTGGCCTATTTCACTAGTCATAGCTACTGCTGCTCTAGCAGCATCTACACCGTATACTTGTAGGATTACCCTCATAGGAATCACATTCCTGAGGCTTTTGCTCATTTTCAATCCTCTGATCAGCACAAAACCGTTTACTGTTATCTGATTAGGCCACTTTTCTTCTGGGAATATCCCAGCATGATTGTATATGAAGAATGTCAGGTGGTTTGGTATGAGGTCTTTTCCACTGTTCCTAGAGTCTAGAGGGTACCAATAGTCGAATTCATCCCTTAATGCTTCTATTAAATGAATAGAAATACTCGTGGATTTTGAAACAGTTTCAGGATCACCTTTTCCTAGGAAAATGTAATCCCACAGCTCTGGTTTTAGTTGACTAGGCTGAACCCCTCCTTTTCTCAGTTTATAGTTTATGGTATAGAATGCCATATATATTGTTGAGTCACTAAGGCTCTCGATTATCCAGCCTGGAGCCCAGGGAAGCTCCGTTCCTAATCCACGGGTTCTTGCACAGGCTCTCTTATCAACCCATTCTATAGTATAGTTGAATTGGTTTCTATAGATCTCAGGTACTATAACCATCCTAGAAAAAAGTTTCCTCGCAAGCTCCTTCCATTCAGGGTTGCTATAGTCAAGGAACCACTGATTATCTAGTACCTTTACAACTATTTCGTTACCACAACGACAATAGACTGGTTTGTTTAGGATTTCATAGATTGATCCACCATATGGTGTTGACTTGAGAAGTTCAACTATATTCTCTCTCGCCTCGCTAACTGGTTTACTTGAAACGAAAGCATCTATGAACCCCTTATATAATTCTCCTTGAAGGCCATGGAGAAGTTCACCAGAGATTAATTCGGCAATATCCCTTCTCATTTTACCCTTAGAGAATTCCGCTGAATATACTTGTTTAGTTGCTTGATCCAGTTTCTCTTTTTCTGTCTGAGTTTCCACTCCCAGTTTCTCGACAACATCGCGTGCCGGAACCTCACTAAATCCTTCAATTTCGATTAGAGGTATAGGTTTTAGGGACTCTTTATTAACCCCTAGCTTATCGAGCAGCTTGTCAGATATTTCCTCTAGTGCTACGAAATCAAAGGGAGCATGTGCTGGGACACTCATAACGACTCCTGTAGCCGTGTCAGAGTCCACGAATTCTGCTGGCAGTATTGGAACTTTTTTACCCGTTACCGGGTTCACTACTAATTTTCCAATGAATTTTTCTCCTTTTACTTTCTCAATGAGCTCTACTTTGTGGAGCTGGAATCCGAGCTTAAAGGCTGCTCTCTCACTTATTATCCACTTTTCACCGTCTACGAGTGCTATCACATAGTTCTCCTTAGGATTTATCCATATGTTTGTTACTCCGAAAACTGTTTCCGGCCTCAGAGTAGCGGCGGGATAGTAGTAAGATTCATCGTAGAACTTAATCAGTACGAATTCCCCTATTTCCGGTTCAACATCCCCTTTAGTGTCATGCATTCCAACAGGCATGTTGTGAACCGGACACCATCCCACTGGATGAGTGCCCTGTACGAGGAATCCTTTTTCCCTTAGTTTCATGAACTGCCATCTTACGAATGAACTAAATTCAGGATCTATGGTTGTGAATTCTCTCCTCCAATCAATACTGTATCCTGCTTCTTTCATTGTCATTTTACTAATTCCATGAAAGTATCTAGCCATGAATAAGGGATCACCGAGTTTTGGTAGTATATCATCTGGAACCCCATAGTCTTCCTTGAATAATCTAATTAAGCCTTTGTCTCCTTTGGATACGCTCTCAGCCATAGTAAGTACCGGAGTACCCGTGTAATGGAATGCCATTGGGAAAAGGACGTTGTATCCGCGCATTCTCTTGTAGCGTGCCATAACATCAGTGATCGTATAGACTCTGAGGTGACCAATGTGTATCGGACCATTAGGATACGGGAAAGCCGCTGTTATGAAATACTTGGGTTTCAGAGGATCAGGCGCTGACTGGAATATTCTATCTTTATCCCATTTCTCCTGCCATTTACTAGCAATTTCGTTTAGAAATCGGCTAAACGGTGATGAGGGCTCCTCTCTTATAATCATTCTAGGCTCAACAATAGGCGTTCCCTCTGCCATTTCCATATACCCTATTAGGCTTTGCCTAATAAGGATTACTGAATATAATAATTATTAGCAGTTGAAAAAGGGAGTATTCGGCAATTTGCAGTCTATATACGTAATCTGTAAAAGAATATACTGATTTAACCACCTGGAGCATAGAGGCGGTTCATGGGTTGGCGATAAAGAAGTTAAGCAGGATTCCTAGAGACGAAGAGGTTTATAGATTATTGATAGAACCTATAGCCTTATGGTTTAGAGATAAGTACAGAAGCTTTACCCTGCCTCAGAGAGGTGCAATCCCCCTCATTAAAAAAGATAGGAATGTCCTAGTCTCCAGTCCCACTGGGACTGGTAAAACACTAGCCTCATTCCTCGGTGTTATAGACAAGTTATATAGGATCGGGTTAAGTGAGGGTTTACAAGACAGGGTTTACACTATTTACATTTCTCCATTAAGAGCACTGAACAACGATATGAAAAGGAACCTACTTGAGCCTTTAGACGCGATCAGTAAGACCGCTAAGGAACTCGGAGTTAACCTCCCTGAGATCAGGGTTGCAGTTAGAACTAGTGATACAAGCCCATATGAGAAACAGAAGATGACTAAGAATCCTCCTCATATTCTTATAACAACACCGGAGAGCTTCTCTATTAGTATATTAGCACCAAAATTCAGGGAGAACTTAAGGCATGCTAGATGGGTTATCATTGATGAGATCCATGAGCTTGCTGCTTCAAAACGCGGTAGTCATTTAATGGTATCTATCGAGAGGTTGGAAAAATTCATCGGTAAACCTTTACAAAGGATAGGGATGAGTGCAACTATAGCCCCCTTGGAAGAGGTTGCA
Organism: Candidatus Tiamatella incendiivivens; assembly: GCA_015522635.1. Taxonomy (NCBI): domain Archaea; kingdom Thermoproteati; phylum Thermoproteota; class Thermoprotei; order Acidilobales; family Acidilobaceae; genus Tiamatella (SeqCode); species Tiamatella incendiivivens (SeqCode). Next base: position 144,354 of record WALW01000019.1, read on the forward strand.
GAGTTCCTTATCGGATATAACGATAACGGTAAGCCTCGTGACGGGTGGATAATCGATGCTAGATTCGCTAAGCCTATAGATATAAGAGTATTGAGCCCAGTAAAAGACCTGATACGCACTCCTACTGATGAGGTCAATGAGAGCATCTATAGAACTCTAGCAAGGATAACAAGAAAATACAGAACTACACTCGTGTTCACCAATACTAGGAGTGCCACTGAAAGAGTAGTCTATAAGTTAAGGAGACTCTTGGCAGACATGGGTATAACAGATATAGACAAGATAGAAGCCCACCACTCAAGCCTTGGTCGTGGTCTTCGATTAGAGGTGGAGGAGAAACTAAAGAGAGGCGAATTAAAGGTCGTAGTCAGCTCTACCAGCCTAGAGTTAGGAATAGATATAGGATATATCGATATTGTAGTACTATTGAGTAGCCCTAAGAGCGTGAGCAGGCTGCTACAACGAATAGGACGAGCGGGACACCATATTAGGCAAATCAGCAGAGGAAGGCTTATTGTCGTAGATAGAGATGACTTAGTTGAATGTACAGTGCTAGCTAAGGCTGCTATGGAGAAGAAGATAGATAAAGTGAAAATACCTAGGAATCCTCTCGATGTTCTAGCTCAGCAGATAGTTGCTATGAGTATTGAAGACAGATGGAGAATCGATGACGCGTATAAGCTTGTCAGGAGGTCTTACCCGTTTAAGGATTTAGATTTCGATAAGTTCATGAGCGTTGTTAGGTACCTTGCAGGTATGTATGGAGAGGAGGTTGAGAAGCACCGGGTATATAGGAAAATTTGGTTTGACGAAGATGAAGGCATTTTTGGTAGGAAAAGAGGTAGTAGAATGATATTCTACTTAAACAGTGGAACTATACCTGATGAATCACATGTTAAGGTATTCACACTTGACGGTAGATATGTTGGAAACTTGGAAGAAGCGTTTGTACAAATACTGAATCCGAGAGATATATTTGTACTAGGAGGCAGAACCTACGAGTTCATTAAAACTGAAGGCATGAGAGCCTATGTGAGAAAAGTGGAAGGTAGGCGGCCAACTGTACCTAGCTGGTTCTCCGAGATGCTTCCCCTAGCTTTCGACTCTGCTCTCGAAGTAGGGAAATTCAGGCGATTTGCAGCCGATCTGATATCTAGTAAACCGCGGGATGAGGTAATTGACTGGTTGAGGAGAAAATACAGGCTAAGTAGGTCTGCTGCAATAAATATATACAAGTATATTTGGGAGCAGTTTAAATATACTGGCGGCCTAGTCCCGGGTAACGATCTTGTCCTAATAGAGGATTGGGTGGATTCTGGTGAGGAGAATATTATTTTCCACACCTTATTCGGTAGAAGAACCAATGATGCTCTTAGTAGAGCGTATGCTTACATAATAGCTGAAGAGACCTCTTACCCTGTAAGAATAACCGTAAGCGATAATGGATTTATGCTTACAACTCCCGTGACCGGTATTGTTGATTTATACAACCTCCCTTACCGTGTCACACCTGATAGTATTGAGGGAATACTGAGGAAGGCCGTCAAGAGTACAGAAATGATGAGGAGGATATTCAGACACGTAGCACAGAGGAGTTTCATGATATTAAAGAGGTATAAAGGTAGGGAGAAGAGCCCTCATAGGATGCAGCTGAATGCACAAACACTTCTAAGAGTGGTGGGAGAAATGGATGGGTTCCCCGTACTTGAGGAAACTTATAGGGAAGTATTCCAGGATCATATGGATTTAGACTCAGCAAGAAAGGTTCTTGAATGTATTCACAACGGTGAAATCGAGATAAAATTCTTTGAAGCTCAATATGCTCCTTCGCCATTTGCCCACCACTTAGTAGTCCAAGGCTATAGTGATGTGGTATTGATGGAAGATAGAAGAAAACTATTGATGAAACTACATGAACTGGTGATTAGAAGTTTAGAAAGATCAACCGCCTAACAGATAAAACCTCCTATTACCCTCATATTTTAACATAGTATATCTCCTGTAGGTGTATTCGTATTGCCTGAAGCAGTTTTACCTAGAAGAATAATTTTCGATGAAAACGTCGGTGATTCACTTACTAGCCTCTTATCCGTAATCGGGTCATCAAAAGCTTTAGTGATAACCGATAAAACTCTCAGAGAATTAGGCTTAGTTGACAAGATTTTGTCAACACTTGAAAACTCGGAAGTTCCCTTCAAATTATTTGATAAGGTACCTCCTGAACCTCCGATATCTATAGCTGGTGAAATAGCTGATGCAGCAAGAGAATTTAATCCTGACACCTTCATCGCGGTGGGCGGAGGCAGCGTTATTGACGCTGCTAAAGCAGGATTAGTTAAGTATGTAAGGCCGGATTACGATGTACGTGATATTAGCCCCTTCGAAGTAATAGGGCTGGAAGCAAGGAAACCTGTTTTAATAACTATTCCAACAACGAGTGGGACGGGAAGCGATGCTACACTTGGAGTAGTTCTTACAGATAATGTTGAAGGAGATAGGATAAAGATAGCACTAGGATCCCCAGAGGTGGTTCCATTTGCAACTATCCTTGACCCGGATATGGTGAAGGCTTTACCGAGTAAGCTAAGAATAGCAACAGGGATTGACGCCCTTTCACATGCCATGGAAGCCTACATTTCGAATCAAGCAAACCCGCTCTCTGACGCATTAGCGGAGAAAGCGGTTACATTAATCTTCCAGTACCTCTCGAATGCAGTAAGTGGGGATGAGGAGGCAATCAGTAAGATGCATATAGCCGCTACGTTAGCTGGTGCAGCTTTTTCGAACAGCGGGTTAGGAATGGCACATGCTATTGCACACCCGCTTGGTAGCATATTAGGAACACATCACGGCTTGACTGTAGGAGTAGTTCTACCCTATGTTATGGAGTATAATATAAAGCATAGCGAAGAAGTAGCTTCCAAATATAAGAAGCTAGCTAGAATCATTGGTGAACATACGGATAGGGAGATCAAGGATATCGTCTCAGCTGTCATAGAATTCTATGAAACCCTGCGCTTCCCCTTAAAGTTCAGGGATGTAGGTATTAGTAAAGAGAAATATTCAGAGGCAATAGAGAAACTTCCATTTCTAGCATTACAAGATGCGGATATAGCCTTCGCACCCGTAGTCCCTTCGCCTGAAGAAATAAAGTCTCTTGTAGAGAACATGTATTAAACAACAATTCTAAATACAATGGAAGTGATCGAGTGTGGAGGAAAAATTCATTCCAACACCAGAATGGGCTGAACTCTTCTGCAAAGCACTAAACGAGCTTGACGGATACAAGAAAAGCGGGAAGGGTTGGGTATGGCCTATACTTTTCAAAGCCAAAGACCTACCCGAGGATATTAGGGAAATCTATAATAGCGAGACTATAGGCTGGAAACTAGACCTCTATAATGGAACCTGCCGTGGAATGGAATGGTATAATGATGCCAGCCAAGCTGAGGCGGAATACGTAATAACAGCCGCATACAAGGATTGGGTTAGCATTCTAGAGGGCAAGTTGAACCCAACTACTGCATTGATGAGGAGGAAACTAAAGATAGAGAAAGGCAGTTATGCAACTGTTTTAAGGTACCCGATAGCTGCTCTCTACCTAGTTAAAGCGGCTAAAATTGCATGGGAGAAAACTAGGGAAAAGTAGCAAGCCTAATAATAATATCTGCTATTAGGGGAGAAGCTGTAAAACCAGGGCTATCTATTCCCGCAGTCACGATTATTCTTCCTTTTTTATCTATGTAAAAATCATCTTTTGAGAGGTTCTTAGATCTCGTACCGGCATCAGCACTAAGTATTTTTGGTGTATCAGGTAACAGTTTGCTGTACAAGTCGATCGTACTGAATACCTCTTCAGTGGAGACTTTAGTATCCCACGGGTCTTGAGTCTCTATAAATGATGGGCCTAGTAGGACACGGCCGTCAGGCAAGGGTATTATACCTCCTCCCTTTGTTTCCTTTGACCTTGCCCTGGAAACCAACGGAGCTATAATAGAGTTACAATCGAATTTAACGTAAACCATGACTCCTTTATAGTAACCTATCTTAGGTATTTTCCCTTGAACAAGATTAACAACACCAGGGCCAGCTGCTATTACTACCTTATCATAGCACTCACTTCCATTAATATGGTTAATACACACCTTCTGGTTATGCTCCCTTATAGATTCAACCTTTGCGGAATAAATTATACTCCCACCTTTCTCCAATATACCTTTAGCTAACGCCTTTAGAACTTCTTTAGGTATAACAGTTCCATAGCCTTCCACTTTCACTCCACCAATAACGTCAGAAGAGATTTCAGGGCAACTACTTACCACTTCGTCTCTATTCGCCAATGACGCTTTGTAACCCACAAGCTTTAGGAGTGAGGCTGCAAAAACTCCTAGAAATCTTTCCTTTCTACTCGTATATACAAGGTATAAAGGCATTCTAAGGATCCTGAATCCTAACTCTGCTGCTAATCCATCATACAGAGGATTCGCCTTCTTTGCTAGCCTAGCTTTCCTATTTATGAAAGGTGGTTGCAGAACATGTAAAACCCCAGCAGTGTGTCCGCTTGCACCAAAACCCAGTTCAGCTGCCTGCTCGTAAACAGTGACTTCAATTCCTTCTGATACAGCTCTGTATGCTGCCTGAAGACCAACTACTCCAGCTCCTATGATTGCTATTCTCAATTCATTCATGCCTCAACAAGTCATTCCTTAGAATATTCGAAGGATCAACAGCTTTCTTGATTTCATTCAAGAATCGAATACCACGTTCACCATATTCTAGTTTTAAATATTTTACTCTCATCCTACCCACTCCATGATGATGTGAGATACTACCATTATGCCTAGATGTTTCATTCATCAACGTGTCCCATATCCTCATATAGACATCATCGAGTCTTTCAAGAGAATAGGCTACCGTGTAATATAGGGCTACTCCGCTTTGATAGAAATGGCTCGCGTGAACACCTATGAAATATAATCCATCTATAGATTCTAGCTTTTGGATGCTATCGGAATACAGAAAATATACCCATCCCCATGGGACTGAGACCTCTATAGTTTCGAACCCCATTCCTAACTCATAGATCTTCCATAGATCTTCTATTACATTAAATCTTTTATCAAGCCATTTTTCAGCATAATAGCCACCTGAGTGTACATCTTTTCCTACCAGCTTCTCAAGCTCCTCGATCCTAGCTCTCACAAGTCTACAAGAACCCTCAACCACACCGATGGAAACGCTTCCCTCCTCCCCGAAATGTAATAAGGACTCGCGCCTATCATATATTCTAAAAAGATCCGGAGAGAGCCTCTTGCCAACAATTATTCTAGCTTTCTCTAAAGCGTCTCCAAACGATTTATCTTGCCATCCGACCTTCTCAGAGCATTCCGGTAACTCGTAGGTGGATAAATACACCCGGGTCACTATCCCGTAGAGCCCCTCATTTCCTATGAATAAGTGGTCTAGCGGGAGGAGGAGGCTCCTACGCGGTGCAGGTTTAATCTCTAGCTTTCCGATCCTTGGAACAATAATGTTTAAACCTAAAACCATATTTTCTATTCCACCGTAACCTGTTGAGTACTGACCTATACTCCTAGTGGAGACAAGGCCTCCCAGCATAGCCTCCGGATAAGACTGTGGGAAATGCCTTAGCGTTCTACCTCGCCTTTGAAGCCACTCTTCTAGTAATCTGAGATAAACTCCCGCTCCAACATCAACTATTCCTGCTTTTTCATCATACCATTTAATCCAGTTTAACCGTGAAAGATCGATTACAACCCATCCACTATCAGGTACTGCTCCTCCCAGAACACCGGATCCTCCACTATATGGTACTACCACTATATGGTTTTCATTTGCAAATCTAAGTATTTCGACGACTTCTTCCTCTGACCCCGGGAGAACGACTGCTACAGGAGCACTATGATCCGAACCCTTCAATTCTCTATAAACTAGTAAAGGCCAATAATCCCTTGAATACGGGTAAATTTCCCAGCTACCTGTTAAAACCCAGCGATCTCCTAGCAATCTTCGAGACTGAGTTATAAACCTCTCCACACTCATTACATTTCACCTCTGATGAAGTCAAAAGGTGCCCTAGCAAAGTACCCGGATTTCAATAAATGAGATCTACCACGAGAGCAAAGCGTAATTATAGGTATATCCTTTCCATAACCCTTTAGTGATAAGTCAATTACTTCAACCGCAATCTCGGGGTGCTTTTCCGGTAGTCCACCTCCGCCTCCTATACACTTATCAACTATATTGATAGGCTCTCCTAGAACTCTGGTTGAGACGTCGGCAAGCAATTGCCTGTTTTTAATTGGAACCTTACATGGAATATGGAGTAAGTATTCTCTATTCCCTACTATATTCCTATAACCTAACATATCAAGCAATTGAATAGAGTAGATCACTTTATCTCCCCAATCACTTCCTATAACAGAGGCTATGTCTAAATCCTCCAGAACAACAAAATCAAATTTATCAATGTTTAACTGGATATCAAAGCCGTTCCAATAAGCTGTATATAATGGATTGGAGTCTAACCAGTAAACTTTGTAGAGCTTCTTTAAGGACTCGATGGTATCTCTTCTCAGAGTATTTGATGAGACTAATAGTAAACTAGAACCACTTCCCCCTAGAAATTTTTCTTCAAGATTAATTGTTTCTTTTTGTACCCTCTGCCCCCTAGTTATCCTGAGAGCTTCCCATAAAGAATTACTTATAGGGCAATTGTATTCACACTCTCTACAGCCAGTACATAACCATAGAGCAGGATAATAGTCTCCATAGCCATTTAAATACTTCAAACCTATTCTCGCCAAATTATTCGGTGACGATGCTCTAATGTGAGTATTCATATATACGGGACAATGTGTGACGCATATACCTGGGCATAGAGCACATTGCGTAAACGTTTTCATAGGATCAGGCAATCATTAACACCTCCTCATTTTAGGGCACTAGTTTTAGATTGAATCGTTCTGGCCCAATCCGCTATGGTTTGTGTATCAATTAAAACTAAATCGGAATTAGGCTCCACTTCTGAGAATTCCATCTCAGGTGTTAAATTCCATCCTTTCGATTCTGCTGCCTGTAATGCCGCTCCTAAAGCAGTAGCATCAAGTCTTTTCGACACAAGTATTTTTGCATTGAGATACGATGCAACAAGTTCGTTAAACCTGTTGAGCCTCGATAAACCACCTGTCACAAGTATTTTGCTCGGCCTCCCATATCTAGCTATTATTTTATTATAAACATATACTAATGCAGCTGTTACACCATGTGCAAGCCCGTTTGCAATGCTTTCAATGTTATATCCGGGTTCGAGTCCAATTATACCTGAAACTCCCTTGTGAAGCCGGGGAGTTCTACCTCCCCAGATATATGGAATTACTATAGGAGGTTTTCTTTCACTAATACAGTTATCCATCTCATCATAGCTTCCTCTAAATAAGTTTTCCACGAACCATTCAACCGATTTGCCCATGCCTGTAAGGTATCCTTCGACTCCCATAATTTTTCTATTTCTACTTACATATAATGTAATGGGTAAAAGACCTTCAGGCAGTATAGTACCGGTAGAATAATCCCCTAGAGAGTAGTCTATAAAGAATCCTGTTCCTAGGCTTATTTTCATGCAGCCTTTTTCTAGACACTGTAAACCAATGCTTGTTGCTTGCTGGTCTCCTAGAAGGCTTCTTATCTCAAGTCCCATGGTTTCCATTACTAGTTCATCATAACTAAGTGTTAAAGGAAACTCCATCTGCGGTAGATCTAGGAGTTTTAGAACAATATCCAATGGCTTCAATGTTTTTGGATTAATCAGGCCGGTTAACGCAGATGTGGAGGGGTCTGCAATAAACCTACCGGAGAGAGAATACGCTATATAAGCATCGACATTCCATGCTAAAGCTGTCTTCTTATCTAGTAAATCATTAAGCTCCGGTCTCTCCATTAGATAGGTTTTTAGTTTTACAGCCGTTGATTCTGGTGAAAACGCTGATCCTATTATAGGTAGTTTACTAGCCAACCTGGCTTTCAATGGAAGTTTACTGTAATTTATAGCTGACCTATAATCCATCCAAGTAATTATTGGCGAGAGCTTTCGACCATTCCTATCCCAAACGACGAGTGATCCTCTATATGTGGCTATACCTACTGTTTCTGCACCTTCCACGGCTGCTTTTTCCAATAGGTCTTTAACAGTCGCCAGAAGAGTATCCGGGTTTTGCTCAGCTACTGGTCCTATTAGAGTGGTATGATTCGGTATAGTTATACTCTTTAATGCCTTTAGGCCATCATCATAGATGACTAGGCTGATTTTACTGGTTCCTATATCGAGTCCGGCTATTTTCTGCTCCTTCAATTCTAGGTCCTCATATAATCAATCGGCTATCCATACTATTAAATCAGGTTATATGAACAGTTTTACTTACCCTGACCGGCTAGGCAATAGATATGTGTCGGGTGGAACCCCGCTGATCCTATCTGATTCTATTACTTTAAGAATACCCCAGCCAGATTGCTCGAGAGCTGATTTGATTTCTTTTCCAGCAATACTACCCCAGCCATATGAAGCAATTATTATAGCATTCTTATCTACCGGAGATATCTTCTCTTTAATTTCCTCCACAATAAATCTCATTAATGGTTGAACTCTTGCTTCATATGTTCCAGTGGCTAGAACCAGCAGTTCCGTTCTATTAATAACAGCAAGTATATCTGATAAATTAGGCCTTTTCTGATCGTTTAATACAAATTTATGCACGCGATAACCTTTCGAGCGGAGTTCAGATTCGACTGCAGTAACAAGCATGTCTGTTTGACCATACATTGTTACCTGAACTATTGTTGCTCTTTTTTCAACAGGTTCACCTTCTGCCCATGCCTGGTATTTATCTACGATGGTTCTCGGATTCCCAAGCCATAGGAGACCGTGGCCTGGGAGTATACCCTTTATTCTACTTTCAAGCGTTCTAATCTTAGATATACCTGATAAGAGGTTCTTCCTGTAATGACCTACTACTGTCACCATGTATTTTTCAGCCGAATACATATAGTTTTCTGGGACACAGTCTAAATCGGTTATACAGTCAGGTATACTGTAGCCTCCAAATGCATCGCAAGTTAATAATAAACCGTCTTCTTCTATCAGCGTAAACATTGTTTCGGGCCAGTGTATCCAAGGCGCATAAAGGAATCGTAGATGTTTATCTCCGATTTTTATGACTTGATCGTTTTTAACGACCTCGATCCGACTAGAAGGAATCCCGTAGAATTTCTCTAACATCTTCTTGCCTATAGGGTGAATAAGCATCTTTGTATCACTATACATTTTAGAAAGTATTTTAATAGAGCCAGTGTGATCAGGCTCCATATGATGGACTACAACGTATTTTAGTTCAGAGGGACTAGTCAAAGTAGAAAGTGTCTCTATTAGTTCATTTGCAAAAACTGATTTCCAACCATCGAATAAAACGTCTCCTTCACTTGTTTTTAGCAAATATGCATTATAGGTTATGCCTTCAGGTATTTCCCATAGGGATTCAAAGTAACGGGTTTTCTCATCGTCCACACGCAACAGGTATAGACTGCCTGTTAATTGCCTAGTAGAAATTTTAGCCAAATCTCATCCCCTAGTGATTACTGTTAGAAGTATAAGGTTGCTGTGTTAATAATGTATTATAAATGAATTAGAATAGGACTAGGTTAAAAACACTGGTTCTGCTAGGTTAGGGTTTGTATGGACGGATTTTCCCTGTTAATGCTCTAACTATCACAAGCTTCTGAATTTCATTAGTTCCATCTCCTATTTCAATCATCTTTATGTCCCTATATAGTCTCTCGACCCTGGATTCCCTACTATAGCCGAATCCTCCGTGAACCTGTAAAGCCATTCTAACTATATCGGTCCCCCATTTAGCAGCCGAGTATTTAGCCATACTGGCTAACCTGATATAGTCAGGATCTCCCTGATCAGCTTTCCATGCAGCTGAATATATCATGCTTCGGACTGCTTCAAGTTTAAGTGACATATCTGCTACATGAGAAGCTACCATTTGATGATCTATTAGTGGGACACCCATACTGGTCCTAGTTTTAGTATATTTTAAGGCATCCTCGAAAGCAGCTTGAGCTACACCTAACCCGGTAGACGCTGTCACGATTCTGCCTTCATTTAAAGCCATCATAGCTATCTTGAATCCGTCTCCTTCCCTCCCAATCATATTCTCTTTAGGAACCCTACACTCGTTGAAGAGAATTTCACTAGTTCCAGAACCTCGGTAGCCCATCATATCTAGCTTCGAGACTTCGACGCAGTCTGAACGATCAACCGCAAATAGTGATATACCCCTATATCTTTCCTCAGGTTTTCCTGTTCTTGCTGCTACCAGGAAGAAATCAGCATAAACACCGTTTGTTATGAATGTTTTTCTCCCCGTAATAACATATTCATCTCCTTCTCTAACTGCTTTTGTCGTAAGGGATGCTGCATCACTACCGCAGCATGGTTCAGTGAGCCCAAATGCACCAACTCCTCCTTTTGCCAGTCGTGCCAGATATTTCTCTTTGATATCAGGTGATGCATATTCTACTATAGGATAAGCTACCATGTCTCCGGATACTGTTGCCAGTATCCCTACACCACTACTTACCCGACTCAATTCCTCTGCAGCTACTGCTGCCTGAAGCAATGTAAACCCTGGGCCACCATATTCCTCTGGAACTCTCATTGATGTAAAACCCATTTCACCTAAACTTCTTAGGATATCTTGTGGGATAATATTTTCCTCATCAATCTTCCTTGCAACAGGGTCAATGTATTTCTCAGCAAATTCCCTGACCATATTTCTTATAACCGGTAACTGAGGATCTAGATGATCGAATACCAAGCAAAGCACACCTCCAAAATGATCTGAGGACTGTAACCGTTTTCATATAAGAAAGGTGTATTTACATGTTAAAAATAAAATTTTGGGTAATAAAAACGAGGCCTCAGAAAAGGCCAATGAATTCATTTGATCATAAATAGCTGGCTCATCACCGGCCTTTTCGATAACATAATATTTTCAAAGTCTTCTAATTATCTTCCACCCCTTCAGGCCTATTATAACACCGTTACTCCTTAGTTCAACGATTCTCCTACTGATCTCTTTCTGTTTTAACCAATCACCAAACAGCTTACCCCTACCTACCAGCTTCATTAATCTTTTCATAAACCACTGAGGCGGATCCCTAGGATTATACCCTTCGAGTGGAGTTCCCGGAAGGGGCAAGAAATAGTGAGCATGTATTCTAGCATTGAAATCCAAGGCAAGTCTCTCCGTTAAATGGAGCGTGTCTTGTAGGTCATCTTCCTCTTCGAAAGGCAGTGCGTATATAAAGTCTACATCAACACTGAAGCCTTGTTTATTCAACTTCTCGACAGCTCCAACGATTGCATCAACATCGTGTCCTCTGTTAAGTATTTTTAGAACCCTCAATGATCCAGATTGTGCCCCTATTATCACGTTTTTATTGGACACAGTATTTCGAAGGCATTTGACAGCGTCTCCTATAATAGCATGCTCCGGCCTGATTTCGCTGGGAAATGAACCCATAAATATTCGTCCTGAATACAACCTACTTTCCTCCTTTAATCTGTAAAGTAGACTGCATAACTTACCTATGTCCACATCCTTGCCCTGGGAACCATATGAGAACGCGTTGGGGGTTATAAACCGTAAATCTTTCCGTCCACTTGACCAGAATATTTTAGCGTAGTGCAATATGTTACCAGGCATCCTGTGCCTGATTACTGCTCCATGCATATAGGGGACTTCACAGTACCTGCAACCCCAAATGCATCCTCTTGTTATTTCTATGGGAGCAAATATTCCCTCCCAATAGGGGAATGGTGGATTACTATTTAGATCAACTTTACCTTGTTTACCAGTGTAGATTGGACTATTGCCAACCCTTGTTACTATACCTCTAACCTTCAAGTAATCTTCTTTTTGTGCAAAACTGACCAGATACTCCGGTAGGCTTTCCTCGGCCTCGCCATGGAAAATCGTTTCAAAACCGAGTTTAAGGGTACCTAGAGGATCGCCTGTCGGGTGAGATCCTCCTGCTATAAGATGTATATTCTTATTTCTAACTGATTCAACTACCCATTTAATTTCATCTAATAATTCTGGAAGGATTGTTGTCAAGAGGCTATAGGCTATGAACACTATGTAACCTTTCTCAACAAACCGCAAAGCGTCCGAAACCATTAAACCCGGATTTCTATAGGATTTAGTGACTAATGGAATCCCTCTTTCTAGTAATTTCTTTTCTAAAACTGCTCGTAATTGTGCAAGGCTATACCTCGACTCTTCGAGGAACCTGTATAGAAAAGCTATCTTCAAATTCTAGGGCACCCTTATCAACGCTAACCTGCTTTCTCTAGAAGTAACATTCCCAGCCATAAGCTGGAACTACGCCTAATGTAAGTCCACATAATTTAATCCCTTTCATTAGCTTTCTGTCATTGCCACCGAGTTATATGTAATTTTTGAATGATACCTTCTTCTCTGTAACATGGTAACTATCTATTATGAACGCGTCCCATTCCCTAATAATATTAGCTCCTAAAAGTTTGTCCAGAATATCGAGAAGGCCTCTAATATACATTGCTGGGACTGATATTCTTACGAGTCCTCTATCACCTTCATTGCTTACTAGCCCATACCTTGTATACGGATGCTCAGAAAATGCGGATGTTACCTTGTGCGCTATTCCATCCTCAGTCGAGTACATGGCTATCAATTCCATGTTATTATGCGGATGCTTTAGTTTTATGTGGACACCGGTTACCATACCTTTTCCAACTATATGGTTAACAAAGTGCCTCCTAACTCGGCTGTAGGTTACATTAGAGTATATAGGCTGTATGGCCCATTTCTTTGATGCAACCGCCTCCTGGAGCTTCTTAGCTATCTCTCTCATAGAAATGAATGGGTTACCCTGGAGTTGTTCAAGTATAAATAAATCTATTTCATCATATTTGACATTTCTTTTAGGTAAAGGAACTCTATGAAATTCTGCTGCCCTTATCGAGTCGAGCAGATAATCCCATCTAGGTTTTACCTTCCTTTCCATAATATCATAGAATGCTCTTAAGTTAGGCTTTGAGTGATAATAGTAATCAAAGATATACACCTCAGAATCTCGTGGAACTTTAAATGATAGATTATTCAGAAGGTAATTTATCTTATCCTGGGTAACCTCAAACTGAAGTATAGTACCCCTGGGGATCAAAGGTATCAAGTATTCTAAATACGGTAGCTCGTTGAATCCTCCCTTTAGAGTGCGCTTGGAATATACGACTAATCTCTTAATACCCAATCCAGTGTAGTTGATGTCAGCGGTAAACGCAACATCATAGTCGTGCAACGTCTTTATTCTTCTCCACAGTGTGGATACGTGAAGTCCCATATCCTCTGCTAACCCTGTAATTGTGGGTAGTCCTTGTGTTTCCTGGATTTTTTCAATAATCTCAATGAAACTATAAGATAGTCTATCATAGATCTCTCTTGTTTTCCTCCCTCCCATGACCCGCTACCTCTTTTACTAATACACTAGTGATCCCATAAAATTATTATTAATAATTTTTAGGTGATTGTACATGTTTTATATTAACTTTTTTACAGGGAGAGTGTTAAAATAATTCACCTAATGATTCGCCTTTGAGAGACCTTGAAGAAGCCACCCCTGTAATAACTACATCGACCATAGAATAGAAAGGCAAATTTCCCTTGATTTTTACTGTCGGAGGGTAACTTCCAGGAGGCCTTGCCAAACTATAACCAGACTTATGTTCCTCAACGTACACATTTCGAATTATTACACTCGGGGGGAAAGCTCTCCCAAGCATTTCTCTATCAAAATAACCTCTAATCCACCTAATGAAAGCCGAGTGTCTATCACTCCATTTCCCTTGGATCCTAGGTTTGAGTTTGGATACTCTTGTACCTGGAATGACCATCAAACGCCTCACATTTATCCTCCTAACCAGATAGCCTTCCTCTAAGATTCTCATAAGAAATTCCTTGTTTACTCTCATAGTAGTCCTGCTCTCACCGGGAAGTCCTAGTACGAAATTTATACCTGGAAGTAAATGAGGGACACCATTTGTATCTCTAGTCGATCCATACTTGCTTAGAATCTCAATAGCACGAATAGCCTCCTCAGATGTTATATTCAAGTTATTGATCCTAGCTACCTTGGGATCCGCAGTCTCTATTCCAAGTGCAGCGACATCTCCTGACGTATGATACCTAATTATTGTCTTGGTAATCTCGATAGATTCTTTGGGGTACCTTACTATTGTACCGGGATTCACGTTATCAATATGTAAAGTCCGCAACTCAGGCGTATTAATTCGTATACTCCTTAATAGAGTATGAATAGCTGTAGGATTAGGTTTAGGCCATTCAGTATTACCCAAGTCTCGAGAGCCTATAACATAGAAGTCTGCCTGTCTCCCTATTCTGAAGTCTATAACCCCATATTGGTATAATGCTTCAATTTCCTTAACTATACTATACGTGTTTCTTTGCAACGGCTTCCCATATAGAGGCTCAATACAAAAGCTACAACCACCTGCTATCCATCTCGGACATCCGCGATATGATTCTATCTCAGCTATAAGTCCGTGACCCAGCCTCCTGTGCATTCTCACAATCCTAGCTCCCTTAACAGCATATATATCCACATAGTCATAGTCCTTCCTAGTTCTCCAGGGAGCAGCTTTCTCTACCCCGTGCTCTATAAGTTCTCGGACATACTCATCTAAGTCTCCAGTTACAAAAATATCTATTCCAGCTTTCTCAAGGTCTCTAGTTAGCCGTGCTACCTCTCCACCCTTTAGCCCCATACCGAACTTTGATGCAGGACCTCCTAGGATCTTCAGTGGTTTCTTTAACAGCCTAACCCACCTTGTGATCTCTCTAAGAGACGGGGGATTACCATCTAGATAGCGTCCCGGGACTGTTATCCCTCCTACTAAGAATACTATGTCATAGTTATTGGCCCGACTTAGCCAGTTAGGGTTTCTAAACTCATCCGCAGTTACATAGTGAATTGCTGTATTAGCACCATTATGATGCCATATGGCCCCAGCTAGATATCTAGGATATGTGTCTATATAAGGCGATACGCCTAATCCAGAGGGTTCATCTGTGTATAGATCTACTATTAGAACCTTGTCCATTTTCACTTGATTTTATACCTCATAAAGGTATCTGATTCAGCATTGAATAAGCTTTCTTAGCTTCTTTCAACGCTTGTTCATAGAGTTCTCTGTTTACAAGGAGTTCCTGATACGCTTTATCAAGCTGGTCTTGATCTATTATTTCAGGATCCCTTCCAGGCTTCAATACTACATCCACATACAAATCAACGTACTTAATACTGTTCTCTTCAATCTCAGGGGGAGTATTAATATTTACGTACATCCCTAGAGGATCCCCTGATGAAGTATAATATTCATGTATAATCCTCCAAGCCGACATATCTATCCTCATGATATCATAGTCTCCTGGCCTCTTCTCGACATTTAAGCCGTCCAGTGTCCCACGAGTCTTAAAAAATCTCTTCAAAACTACTACTGGAGGCTTATTCGGCTTTAATTCCACTGATTCTACTCTACCGGGTGGAAGATTGTAGAGATCACCATCCGGTTTAAGATGCTTGATGCCGATAATTCTGCCTCTAATTGTTTGCACAGCATAGTTAAGCGTTGAGTATCCTAGTTTAATAGAATCTAAATTCATGTCTATGAGTAGATGCTCGGCATAATCCACTAAATCGCTAAATAATCGACCGCCCGCTTTGAGGGTATGATGAAAAGTTATTGTGGGTGTTGTTTCAGCTCTTAATGTATCCGCCGACCTTTTATCTGGTTGAGAAAGGGTTATGATCGAGATGTACTCTCCTCTTCTTATGATCCCCGTTCCAATAGAAACACTTTGGCTTTGAAGATCTTCCTTCTCTTGTACAAGATTCCTTAACTCTTGTTCAATATTATTTGTTGACGCAATATGAGAGCTACTGCGGAACCTTATATGAAAACTAGAAATATCAACTACATGGGACGCGAGCTCGGCTAACTCTAGTTTCTTGTCCTCATCTCGGATATGTTCGCTAAAAGAGATGCCCTGACCTGGATAAATCAGGATAGCATACATACCTATTATTCTTATATCACTCGAGAGAATGATAGTATCCTGGGGAGAGAGTTTCTCTTTAATTATACTAACTATAAGCTCTTCACCCCGATTCGGGCACTCACTAATTCTTTTTAAGATACCTACATCCCCACCTGGCAATAATGCTTTACAATCACCTAGACTTTTCGCTGCGACTACAGTGTTTATACCGTAACGCCCCCTTCTAACCGTTGAAAACCGGAAGTTTCCTGCGATAGTCTCTTCTACTGCCTTACCTGACTCCCAAGGATATCCTACTACAAGGATCTCATCACGTTTTTCTAAATCGGTTTTCAGAGTTACATGAGGCGGTAATTCCGTGTAGGGTCTGGATATTCTTGATTTTAGAACTTCGCTTAGATCAGACATTGTATATCCGTTCTTTAATAATAGTGACGCGATTGCAGTAGCATAGATGCCTCGGACCCTCACTCTAAATGGAGGGTTTAAATTTGTTTCCAGGATTCCCACCTCTGATTCTATTAGTGGAGCTGTGAATTATAACCCGGTTCATATAAATGACAGCCGTTTAAAATGTTGGTAAAACCAACTTAATCCTTTATTGTTTCAAGTACAGTAATGGCATTCCAAATTCTAGTTCTAGCATGAATAGGCATGTTAGGATCTTGGCTTACCTCCTCGAGCGCGCTTACCGCGTTTGCCGCTCTAACACCAGGGGAAAGCGAGGAATCCCTTAGATATTTTATGGCTTCAGAAGCCGCTCTCCTAATATTCCTGGGAATATTAGCGTCATTTACTATTCCCATGAGTATGCCTAGCACATACCTTATTTTCGCCTCATTATCGGTAGGTGCAACTGCTGCCATTTTACTCCACCTCCAGAGGGACATCAGTGTTATAGTTTGATTCCATAGAGATATAATAATATAGTTAATAGAGGTGGAAAATTTGCCTACTAGCAGTGATGAACTAGTCCGAAAAATGGCCAGATTAGTGCAAAGCGGTGCTGTTATGCTGGAGGAAACCTGTCCTTTATGTGGTTCTCCCCTCTTCAAGCTTCCGAACGGTGATATTGTTTGCCCAATACATGGTAAGATAAAAATAGTTAGCGACGAGGGAGAAGCATCTATAGTTGAAGCTGAGTCTGTCCTGAAAGAATTAGTAGGGTATTCAGCTGGCAAAATTAAGAGACTTATATCAAGTGGAGCGGATCCTGAGGATATTGGGAGATGGCTTGCTTTAATGGAAAAAGCTGTGGAGATAGAGGGGAAGATAGGATGGTCTTTTAACCCTCCTTCTCAGAGCGAACGAGATCAGCGTAGGCCTCGGGAGAAAGGAGATTCTTAGTCTCATCGGAACTTGATAGTTTTATCTTAAATATCCATCCTTCTCTATAGGGATCTTTGTTTATTATGTCAGGCTCATCCTCTAATCGTTCGTTTACCTCGATGATCTCCCCCGAGGCAGGAGAATATATTGGTGATGTATGTTTTACACTTTCAACTGTTGATATTTCTTCTCCCTGACTAACTTGAATTCCTACATCGGGGAGTTCTACATATGTGATGTCTTGTAGTTCTTTCTGGGCATAGTCAGTTATTCCGGTTATACCAGTGTCTCCTTCTATTTTGATCCATTCATGAGTTTTCGAATATAATCTATCCCTGAGAATTTCATAGCCTTCAACAACAATAGAGTCCGTCATAGGTTTTCGACCCTACTTTCTTATGAACGGGAAATCAACTATTTTAGCTTTAACTCGCTTGCCACGTATTTCTACTTCAACTTTCATCCTAAACAAGGCGTGAGAGGGATCAACATATGCTTGTCCTATTCCTCTATCAAGTATAGGACTGTATGATCCGCTAGTCACGGTGCCTATGATTTTATTACTACCTGGAATATATATCTTGTAGCCGTTACGAGGAATTCGCCTATCTTTCTTCTTGAATCGTATACCGACCCTAACTTTTCTAGCACCATTCATTAAAGCTTCTTGGAGAGCATTACATCCAATGCAGCTTGTTTTGTCATAGTCAAATACCAGCCAATATCTAGCATCTATGGGTGTTATATTTTTATCAATATCTTCACCTGCCAACACGAAACCCACTTCCATTCTCAAACTATCCCTGGCACCTAAACCACATGGTTTTGCACCTGCTTCAACTAATGTTCTAAACAGGCCTTCCGTGTTCTTGGGGTCTGCTATAAACTCGAAACCGTCTTCACCAGTCCATCCGCTTCTACTTGCAATCCACACATTCCTGCCTGCAATAGTCAGATTTTGCATAAATGTAAGTGGTTTTATCCGAGTTAGCTGGATTCCCCCTAGCTTCTCGAGTATTTTACCTGCTTCAGGTCCTTGGAGAGCAATTAGAGAATACTTGAATGTATAGTCTTCTATAACTAGGTCGCTATAATTCAACTCGTCCTTCCATCTTTTAAGCCAGGAAATGTCTTCCTCGCGGTTAGGCGCGTTTACGGCAAGTAACCATTTGCTCTCACTTATTTTGTAAGGCATAATATCATCAATAATTCCTGCACTTTCATTTAGAAGTGCTGTAGGACCTGGCATTGTTCCCGTAGCAGCTTTCCCTATTTTCTTGGGAACCATCTTGGATAGGAATTCTGAAGCTTTCTCTCCCTCAACAAGTATTCTTCCCATATGGGTTAAATCGAAAACACCTGCTTTCGCTCTAACAGCCATATGCTCGTCTTTCACACTAGAATAGGAGATAGGTGCTTCCCAACCACCGAATTCTCCCATTTTAGCTCTAAGAGAGATGTGAAGGCCTCTATGCGGATGTTGGATTACCAATGTGATCATCCTCGTAATTGCTTTAGTTATATTATCCTAGTATTTAACAGCTAGAGTTTCTTAACAACCCAAGGAAACCTGTCTTTTTTGATTGATATTATATTCATTTCTTCAAGGCTTGTTAGGTATCCAATCAAACTCCTTGCCGCCACATATCTCAGCGCACCATCCATTTCGGGTCCATATACCTTTTCAATTATATTGCCAAGATCGGAGTGTGCTTCTAGCGAGGAAAGAGTTTTACACATTCTCCTTACCTTAGAACGGATTGTAGATACTATATAGTCAACAGCCTCCTTTCTCTTCAAAGGATCTCCGTGACCAGGGTATGCAATACTCCAGTTCACTAGAAGTAGCCTATACATTGATTCAATGTATTTTAAAGGATCATTTAATGTTACATTCCATCCTGGAGCCATATTATCTCCTACAAAAACCTTATCACCTATGATAAAACATACGTGATCATCACTATGACCCGGGCATTTAAAATAGGATACCAACCCTTCAACTATAGGAGGGCACTCATTGAGCCATATTATGTTATGATCTTCTCTCAAAGACCGGTATATGTCAACGTATTTTCTAGTATAGATCTCTGCACCTTCTCTAGCAAACTCCCAAGCTTGCAGTCCTTCGACACTAGCTACTATTTCTTTCATTCTCTCAAGCGATTTCTCGGGATTAATTTTGTCAAATGATTCCTTAGATATACATATGTTAAGGCTTTTTTTGCCAACAATGCCATACGTGTGATCCCAATGCCAGTGAGTAATGAGCAAATAATCAGGATTAACTGAATGATCTTCGACTTGTTTTGCTCCTGCATCTATCTGTAGGAATCCTTTATCTGTTTCAACTAGGTAATGGTTTGCCGGGTAAGTTAATGGGAAGTCTATTGTTTTCACAATTTTAATCAAAACGCTACACCCTAACAATCTGAATGATAGCTAGTATTGGTAATTTATGTTCACCAGTTTAAATATTAAGTTAACCTGAATTATCATTTAATGCGTATAAAGTCATATCTGGCTTTTTTATTATTTCTCTTGCCACTAAAGGACTCGAAATCTTCGCCACATAATGGAAGAACGTTAACTGTACTTACCGTTTAATGAGGGAATCATCATTAATACACTCCCGATCCCTAGGAGTACCCTATTATTCCGATCAGTCCTACTATTCGTAGGACCGGAAGATGAACCTATTATATTCTGGAGGGACACTTTTTGACTGGTGGAATCTTAGTAGTATGCCGGAATTGCGGTTACATATTCGATTATCAATATCTAGATGGAAGAAGCGCTGGCAAAAGGTACAACGGACCTCCACACGTTTCAAGAATAATTGACATAAATAAAACCTGTCCTGTATGCGGAGCACCTCTCGCTCCTCCTGATCCTAATGACCCGAAATCTGTTGTTATAATCCCGACTAAGATCTTTCGAAATCACTTTAAAATCCTAGGCAAAAAAGAGGAATCCTCTGATGGTTTTTACAACGTAAAACCATTTATTCTATGCAGGAAGAAGGGGGAAAACTGCCTGCATAACATTCTAAAAAGATTCTCCGCTGGATTAGGGGAAAACGGCGTTTTGAGCAGCCAATTATCAAGTCCGCAAGAAAATACCGCTGGGAACACTGAATCCGTGACTGTCTAATTTTTAAGTTGAACGGAATCCTCTTTATTACTCTAACTTCTAAAATGCTTTGAATCAGAGTGGATTATGGAGTATATAATATCGAAAATCGGTGAAATCTGTAAGAACCGCCAATACAATTCTTGTAAGGAATTTACTGAATTACTAGACTCGAGGTTATCTTATAATTTGTTCATAATAAAAATAGCTGGCATAATTAGAGAAATGATAGGAGAAACCAAAATGCTAATTACCCTGATGACTATGAAATCCTTGAAGGGATTATCGGAGACTTTGAATCATCTATAGAGTACTATATATAGGGGTAGAATGCCGTTGGAATGTATCAATGAGATTATAGACGCGCACTCACACATATATCGGTATAGCAAAGGTGAATTAGAAGAACTTACAAAAACGGAGTCCCCGTATAGGATTATAGGAGTAGGGGAAGATCTAGAGACTAGTCGAATAATAATAGAACTATCCGACAGGTACAAGGATAAATTAATCCCGTGCATCGGTCTCCATCCCTGGAATATTAACGGGTTTCATGAACTTGATGATATTCTGTCACTTGCTATTTCAGAGCAAATAGACTGCATTGGAGAGATTGGATTAGATAAGAAGTTTGTAGAAGAAACATTTACCAGGCAAACACAGGTTTTCAAAAGATTCCTCGAATACGCCAAGGAGAATAATAATGTGCTAAACATACACGCGGCTGGTGCTTGGAAGGATGTTTTCGAATTACTAATAAAAAATGATATAGGGAGAGCCATGTTCCACTGGTATACCGGACCAATAAATCTCATTAAGGACATAGAATATGCTGGATATTACGTATCTATAAACGCAGCAATTATCGTACAAGAGAAGAGTAGAATAATCGCTTCAAGCGTCCCGGAGAACATAATGCTTTTGGAAAGCGATGGCCCCTATAATTATAGGGGACTAAGACTTAATTCTAAGCACATACTGGAAGCAGCTGAAATTGTTGGGAAATTAAAAGAAATGAGTGCAGAAGAAGTGATCAAACGATCAAATGAAAACGCGAGGCGTCTTTTTAAAATACCTTAATTTGGGGTTAAAATCCTTAACTTTATTGTATTCTTTCATATATAGAAAAGTTTATAATAAAACCCACACAAATAATATTTAACGGTGAAAACAATGCCCGGAAACATGCCCCTGATTGGAGAAAAGTTCCCAGAACTAGAAGTACACACTACCCACGGACCTATAAAACTACCAGACGATTTTAAAGGCAAGTGGTTCGTGTTATTCAGCCACCCAGCAGACTTTACTCCAGTTTGTACAACAGAGTTCATAGCCTTCGCGAAGAGATATGAAGATTTCAAGAAAATAAACACCGAACTAATAGGACTCAGTGTAGACGCCACATTCAGCCATTTAAAATGGGTTGAATGGATAAAAGAGAAGCTGAATGTAGAAATACCATTCCCAATAATTAGCGACTCTAGAGGAACAGTGTCAGAGAAACTTGGAATGATACACGCACAGTCAGCTTCATCAACTGTAAGAGCAGTCTTCATTATAGACGATAAAGAAATAATTAGAGCAATACTATACTACCCGCAGGAACTTGGAAGAAACCTAGACGAGATACTTAGAATGGTTAAAACACTGCAAATCACAGACAAATATGGCAGAGCAGCCCCCGCAAACTGGCCAAACAACGAGATAGTTGGAGATCACTTAATAGTACCGCCAGCATCCACGGTCAAGGATGCGGAAGAAAGACTGAAGACTTATGAATGCTTCGACTGGTGGCTCTGTCACGAAGCAAAGGCGACGCCGGAAGAAATAGAAGAAATAAGAAAATACCTTAAGAGGGTAGCAACTCCTCCTCTCAGGTAAAAACCTTTTTTCTTTCGTATTTCGGAATCTATACAATTAAGTTTAAAACTCTTAATCCATGGTTTCGTTCTATAGTGACCGATAATGCCGGACGAAAAAGATAAAATTATCATTAACATGCTTAGAGAGAATTCTAGAATATCTTACTCAGAGATAGCTAGAAAGCTTGGTATAAGTGAAGTAGCCGTTATGAAACGAGTTAAAAAACTAGAATCGAATGGCATAATCAAGAAATACACGATATTAGTTGATTATAAAAAACTAGGATACAACATGGTTTCTGTAACAGGATTAGACACAGAGCCCGAGCACCTGTTTTCTACGATCGAAAAACTAAAGTCAAAAAACTATGTTGAGTTCCTAGCAATTACCTCGGGAGATCACTCTATAATCGTGAAGATAATAGCTCGCGATAACGACGAGTTAACAAAGATTCACAGAGAAATAGAAAGCATGTTAGGAGTCCATCATGTAAGGCCTGCCATAGTGTTAAATATTGTGAAGGAGTAATCAATGTCTAAGCCGCGGCTTCACCTTCCTCTTCGTTTATACCAGATGGTACTTCCTCATCCTCCAAAAATCCTTGGCCTTTCTCGGTGAGTACATAGAGCTTATAGCTTCCTCTACTATATAAGGTTTCGATAAGTCCTAGCTCCTCTAGGCACCTAAAACTAGCTAACACTAAGTACCTGGGTAGCCTAGTTTCCGAGACAACGTCACCCGGTGCTTTAGGCGAGTTCTGAAGAGACATTAGGATAGTCCTTACTGTTCCATTCATCTGACAGTACACCCTATTGTATAGTTAAACAACATCAAACTCCATATAAGGGTGAGGACACCGTGATATTATAGTAGTGATAGATAATGAAAAGAAAAAACCGTATAAAGGGAATAGAAGTAGGATCTAGGTGCCTCGTACAACGTGATAACAGAATGCTTTTCCAATACGATGCGAAGTACAATTACTATCGTTTTCCCGGAGGTCACACCGAGTTTTTTGAAAGCATTACTCATTGTGCGATAAGAGAAATGAGGGAGGAATTAGGAGTGGATGCTGTTCCAAGAAGAATAGTTTATATTAATGAAAACATGTATATGATCAAGAATAGGCTTAGGCATGAGATAGTATTCTACTTTGACTGCAGTATTATGGGAGAACCTATTCCACTAGAAGAGAAGGTAAAAGTTGTATGGGCAGATCCCCAGGAAGTTCTGGAAAAGTTCAGACCCAGAATTCTATTAGAGAGAATAGTTAAGGATATGCTTGAAGGATTCCCACAAGTATACTACATACTTACCTATGGCAATAAAGTAAAACTAATGGAGAAACTATCCGACAGCGGGTTGCCAGTACTATTGTACAGTATGCCGCCTAGCGAAGAGTTCATGTATAAAACAGAGGAAAGAGAAGATAGAATTAACCAATAACCAATCCCTCATTTATAAGTCTCCCTGTCTTGAACCTCATTGGTAAGAAGGGTTTCATGTGCTCATGGAGTTTACCGCTAACCAGGTATTCAGCCATTATTTCACCAGCATACGGAGCCATCATAAACCCATGACCACTATAACCAGTATTAACATATAAGCCCTCTGGCCAATCGTCATCCCTCCCTAGTATATGTGCACTATCAGGAGTCATATTATAGAACCCACTCCAAGTCCTGAGAACTCGTATATGCTCGCTTCCATTGAGAATGGAGGCCATAGTTCTTGCAAAAGATGTAAGCCACCTAATACTATTTTCCAAGGGAACAAGGCCTTTTAACTCGTCTTTTAAACCCGTGGAGCCTAATATTTCGCCTTTCAAGGTTTGAGTGAAATAGAATTCTTTGTAAATGAACAGCTCCTTGAACATATACTTGTAGGGCTCTGTTACAAGTATCTCTTTAAGAACAGGATTAGTCGGCAACTCCACTCCCACAGTCAGTAACAGAGGCTGGCTCCAAGCTCCAGCAGCTACAATTATTTTATCAGATTCAAATACCTTTGAACTCTCTGCCTCAACACCTTTAACCTTACCAGAACCTTCGATGATTCTAATAGCTGCAGTTTTATCATATATCTTCACACCAAGTTTCCTAGCTTTCGAATAGTAACCATATACTACTGAATCGTGATGAAAACTCCCGTCTTGCGGCCCAATTGCAGCACTATACAACATATCAGACCGGATAAACGGGTATTTCTCCTGCAACTCTCGTTTATCCATAAACCTAATCGGAATTCCGAGAGGCTCCCATAATTTTTTATTATATTCTCTGTAGGCCTTCTCCATCCCTTCATCATGGAAAAGCCATAAATAGCCACCTTGAACCACCAGAGGATTATAGCCTGTTAGCTTAGATAAACCCAGCAATCTTCTCCTTGACTCTATAGCGAATACAGTGTTTTCCTTGCTGAAAAAGTGAACTCTAAAGTGAGAAGCATTCCTCGTACTAGCTCCATATCCTATATAACCTCGCTCCAGGACACCTATGCGTTCCGGTTGACTCGTTTTTAATGCTAAGTGAAGTGCTGTTGAAAGACCAGCTATTCCCCCGCCTATAATAAGATAGTCAAAACTCAAATCACTCCACCTCTGCTGATAATTCACCAATCGTTGGAAGCATATGCGGAGGCCTTATACGGAACCATCCGATCTTACTGAGAGGTATACGTTTCAGAGCTGAGAGAACCATTATTGTTGTAGGAATAGTGAGTCTACCTTGTTCCGCTCCTGTACCAACTCCCGTATACCGCTTAATTAATTCCATTACATTGTAGCCTTTATCATAGGTTTTTACTATATCTTCTATTGTAATGTCTATATCCCAGTCAACGAACTGTAATCCCTTAGTGTTTTTAGTCTCCCAGAAATCTATGTGAGCTGGAGTAAGTGTATAATCAAGGCCATTGCTATTTTTTATGGCCCTTATCGATCTACTGCACTCATCATCCAAAATATCCATGCTTTCTCCAGGAATATTTCCTCTTTTAGATGCAGCTGACAACAAGCCTGCTATCTCTGACTGATGCAAAGCACATTTTTCATCAAAAAATCCTGCAGTTAATCCTGCAACATACACATTTTCACTAACCAACCCGTATCCGTCATGTTGAACTGTAAACCTACTAAACTCGGAGAGATAGAGAGGCTTAGCACCTTCTTGCATCACTGGATTTATATCCGGGAAGGGTGTATATCCTGATACTACAAATGATATTTTTATTTTTATTCCATCATCAAAAACAATGTTTTCTATCCTATTTTTCCCCCGAGCCTTCAATAATCGTCCATAATGATTTGTTTGAAGCCTGGTTTCTAAGTTCTCGAAATGTTTTGTGCCTGTGTCACAAACAATTGTTAGCTTATTCTTCCCTAACTCATTCGCTATTCTCGGCAATACCTGAGGACACCCGAGTATTAGTGTTTTCTTAAATAAATCCGGTTTACGGTTTGAAAGCTTGAACATCATTTCCAAGTCTATCGTCCCAGGAAGATCGTTGTTTTCGTAGAGTGGTATAGGATTTATCCCACCCGTAGAATAGACTACAGATTTTGGTTTCACTATATAAAAGGTACCCGGCGAAGCTATAGCATATCCGTTCCTGAACCTGCCCAAGAATTTCGAGCTCGATAATATGAGAGAGTCCCTCTTTTGTATTGAATGAATTATTTTATTGATATCATCCCTCATTATAGTTAGGTGTCTATAGAAGCCTCCTAGACTTTTATGGTCATCTACAAGCACTATTTTTGCTCCTTTCTCTGAAGCCTTACTAGCTACTATGAGTCCGGATAGGCCTCCTCCAACTACTAATACATCCGGAGATAGTGTCGATACCTTAGGTTTTGTAGAACTTCTACCGTGCTTATATGCCATGAATTCTGGGAGACCGCTGCTTTTCGCTATAATCTTCCACATCATCGGCCATAATCTTCTAAACAGCCATTTATGGTAAAACCCCGCACCTATGAATTCATGAAAAGTTGAAAGGATTTTCGTTAAAATAGAGGATTTGTACATTGCAATGTCTGTTCGAGTTTC
The DNA here is from genome assembly GCA_015522635.1 of Candidatus Tiamatella incendiivivens. Taxonomy (NCBI): domain Archaea; kingdom Thermoproteati; phylum Thermoproteota; class Thermoprotei; order Acidilobales; family Acidilobaceae; genus Tiamatella (SeqCode); species Tiamatella incendiivivens (SeqCode). Next base: position 170,929 of record WALW01000019.1, read on the forward strand.
AACCAAATAATGGGTTGGCTCCACGGTGTATCCTTCACGGACTAGATATGCCTTATTGCCAGGACTCCAGATCCTGTCAGTGAATGGAAATCGGGGTCTCTTCATCTTTAAGCTTAAGTTGAGGCCTATAGGCGAGCCGAGGATCTCAGTGATGTCAGCGTCTATGGTTCCAGGTGGAATATTCGGTGGAATTGTGAGGATATTCAACTATTCACACCACCATACAGTGGAATTTCCATAGTAAAGAAAGTCACGTATCGCAAAATAATAAAGAATAATCAACTATTTTCTATATTCGATGTAAAGAGGAGTCAGTATTATAATTCCGTCCTCCTTGATTTCTAGGTCGAAAATAATGTTTTCATTTTCACCTATACCGAATGTTTTAACCATATTTTTTGGTAAAACTATCTTTATAACGGGGCGTGTATATGTTTTCCCCCTACTCTTATTTTTAACCCAGTAGAGCTTGACGGTCCTCTTATATGTTCCAGACAAAATTTCCACCATTCCATAGTTCAACTGGAATTAAACGTGTACCCCGCCCCTGACACCCGACTTCATTATCCCCCATACTCCCCGCAGGGGTTTTCAGCCGGGCCCTCGTAGCGGGGCAATTTGGATATATGGTTAATAAAGCAATTAGATTTTTACCTAGGCATCGAATTTAAGAGCCCTAGACTCTGACATAGACTTCATTGCAGTAGCCGCTCTGACATAGCGAACTTCCTCACCGGCGCATATAGATTATGACTACCTCTATTCTTCTAAGCGGTTCCTTATCTCTCTCAAGTATTCATATGTAGGATTTCTCCATATTTTCCTAACGATCCTTGGGGATATAATGCTTGAATCCACTAATGCTCTGTTTAGCCTTCTCAGTATCCTCATACCATCACTATTTAGTCTGTTAAACCTATCGAAATACCTGTCTCTATGATCTAGAAGCTTGTCAAGTAAATTATATGCATACCTCTGTGTGTGAATTCTATGCTTTTCTTTAGTATCCATGATGTATGTTCAACCATTACTAATCTATTAATCTATTGAAATATATAACCCTAGCAGTATCACCATTATAACTGGTGCTTATACAGTGGTGGATACACGTAAAATTATAGAAGAATTCATTAATAGCCTGACCGGTAGACTCATTGAGGATCCAAGTACAGTGAAGCTTAGGGAGAAAGCGAAGAGTTATAGTATCCCGAACAAGGACGGCATACTCTTGTTTCACACGAAAATTAAGGCAAGACAGCCTAAAGCTAATATTATAGAAGGTATAGATCCCGAAGATAGAGTTCTAGAAGGCGTTACCCGGGTAGAAAAGTCATTAAGTAAGTATAAATCAAGAGACTTCTATGTTATTAACCGGAAGATTGGTACTGGCGGGATTTCCTTCAATATAAGAGCATACATACCAGTCGAATATCCCCACCTTGCCCTTATGACTCAACTAAACTTCTTCCATCCTGAAGAGGATACCGAACCCGATTTCATAACACTAACTCTTCCAGATGCTGACGATCTTCTAGTATTTGTGGATTACGATGATGGCGCCAATGTTCTCTTGGGAACTGACTACTATGGAGAACATAAGATGAGTTTCCTAAGACTAGCCATGAACTATTCTCGAGACTTCTTCAATTCTATAGGCCTGCATGCTAGCTCAAAATACTATAGGCTTAAAACAAGAGACGGGTTTGTGGAGAAAGGCGTCCTAATATTTGGGCTATCTGGGACAGGTAAATCCACTTTGACAATGAGTGATCATGAGTTAAAAGAGCCTGAGGAGGCGACCGTCAGGCAAGATGATATTGTAATATTGAGGTCAGATGGACACGCGTATGGTAGTGAGAGAAACTTTTACCCGAAGACAGATAGCTTACCTCATATTCACAGCTTAATTCCAGCTGTTATGAATCCCTTATCTGTTTTAGAGAACGTTACAGTAAAAGATGGGCATATTGACTTTGTGGATCTAAGCGTGAGCACGAATGCCAGAGCTATAGCTATAAGGGAATATGTTAGGAATGCCGAAAATAAGATAGATTTAGATAAGGTTGATATACTATTCTTCCTAACTAGGAACCCGCTAATGCCTGCAGCCCTAAAGACTGCCTCGCCCGAACAAGCAGTGGCATATTTTATGCTTGGAGAAAGTGTAAGAACAAGTGCTGAAGCTGGTAAACACGAATCTGTTAGAGTTCCAGGATTCGATCCATTCATGTTGGAGCCTAAATGGAAGACTGCTATGAGGCTTTACGAGTTCCTTGAAAGACACAAAGACGTAGATGTAATATTACTCAATACCGGTTACGTTGGGGATGTAAAAGTTACTCCTGAAGAGACCTCTCAGATAATACTTGAAGTCGTTAGAGAAGGAGTGAAATGGAAATACGATGAGCATTTGAGGGCGTATATTCCAGTGAATATTCCAGGCATTGACGCTGCAAGACTGAATCCGTATAGGGTGATGGGAGATAATTATGGTAGCAGGTTGGAGGATTTGAGAAAAGATAGGGTAATGTTCTTGGAATCCACCCTTCCGCAGTTGAAGTTTTTAGCAGACTATATATAGGCTTCATTTACTTTTTGCTATAGGCTTTGTACCCTACTAGAAGGATTAGCAATCCCATTCCTATAGCATATCCCCACGCTATCCTTGCTAGAACCAACACTACTCCTTGGGAATTGGTAAACACAGCAGCTAAACCTACTAGTATGAAGATGGTATATAGGAATATTTTCACTAATATATAAACGTCACGCATATCCCCAGATGTATCTATGCTTGAGAATATGCTGTCTGTTAAGAAGATTCCTAGTACCATGATGAAGAAACCTAGAACGATCCAGTAAATCACGTCAAATTGGTTTAGCTCCATAACATCTAGCCCTATTACAGTGACAGCAACTATAAGAGCAATTTTTATTATCTCCGGGAATAATTTTATAGCATTATTTTCCGTTTGCAACGAATTAAATATAAGGCCCAAGTATCCAGCGAATAGCTCCGAGAAAACCAGGCCTAATGTAAGTATAATTATTCCAGCAACGAGGCGAGGAAGGTAATCTGCTATTAAACCAATATAATAGTCAGCAGCTCCCCCGATATTAAGGTACTCTAGTCCTATGGCTATTGCTATAACAGCAATGAAAGCATATACTAGTCCCCCGATAAGGCTGGCTATCCCGATCCCTGATTCTTCAAGAACCCTTCCTGTCCTCGTTTCACTGAATTTTTTCATTAGCCCCTGGGATGAGAAAATTTTCGTGATAATCGAGCCTACAATCTTCCCTACCCATATACCTATAACTATAATTACTAATGCTGCTATGATGCTGGGTAAAGCAGCTATCATGCTTTGAACTGCATCGCTCAGGCTTTGCTTAGTTGCATCCAGCAAAGACGAGTAAAGTATAAAGAACAATTCAGCCCACCTAAAAGCCTGAAAGTGATGGTCATTATATTAAATAATGCACCCTTAGAAATGAGTTGTTGATCCCTCTTCTCCGCTTTTACCCGATTGGGAAAGCAATGGACCTGGGAGAACCCTGTTTATCTCGGAGATTATAATGTTAAAGCAGTTCATCATCAATGTGAACACTTCAATGACGGTCTTCGAATCAAGTTCTTCAACCATAACTACTTTGGAGACAGCAATATTCCTTAGCTCTAAAGGTCCAGGCTGAAGTACTATCTGACAAGTTGGACAGGTATAAATCAGTTTTTGGAGCATGAATGAATATAGTTCTATTTTGCTTTTAGAGCTAAGTTTATCATACTCAGCCATATGTTGAGGGCTAATGGTGACAGGTAAGGTTATAATCACTCTATCCTCCTTTCCAGGAATAGATATTAAGTGTAGTTTTATTCTCAAAGGAGGAGGCGTTATAATTTCCAATCCCCAGTTAATATTCACTTGAGGAGGCTGGGGAAGTTTTTTTACTTCAAATCCTTCCTCTAGAAATAAGTTAATTATTCTTTCTCTAAACTCGTTCTTATCTTCCAAGCTAAGCACCATGTATTTCGTGTTAAGCATATAAGACAAATAACATTATCCATAAACCACTATGATAGAGGGTTAAGATACAAGTTAACATTTAATTCTATGTCAAAATATATGTCTAGAGGGTTGATAAAATTGGACAACCCTTTCACTGTAGAAGATATAGACGCATTAATTGCTCTTGACAGCCGGGGGAATCCTACTGTCAAAGCTATTGTAAAGACAAAAAATGGAATAGGAGTAGCTCTCGCTCCAAGTGGAGCTAGTACCGGTAAAAGAGAAGCAGTAGACCTAAGAGATGGAGGAAAGCGGTGGTTAGGAAAAGGTGTAGAACAAGCGATAGCCAATGTAAGGAGTGTAATCGGGAAAGCACTTCTTGGAGTTGATTCTAGAAGGCAGGCTTACATTGACAGTATTCTCATAACCCTGGACGGTACTGATAATAAGTCCAAGTTAGGTGGTAATTCAACTACCGCTATTAGTATTGCGATGGCGAAAGCCGCGTCAGCGACAGCCAGGTTTCCATTATACCATTATCTTGGAGGGCCTCAAGCTAGACTTCTACCGGCTCCGCTTATGAACATTTTGAACGGCGGAGTACACGCTGGAAATGAATTAGATATACAGGAGTTCATGATAGTTCCAATAGGCGCCGACAAATTTGTTGAAGCATTACGCATCGCCGTCGAGGTCTACGGCAATTTGAAGAATCTTCTAAAGGAGAAATATAGTAAAAACTCTATTAATGTGGGAGACGAAGGCGGGTTCGCTCCTCCTCTGAAACAGTCAAGAGAAGCTTTGTCACTTCTAGTAGAATCAATCTCAAGGGCAGGATACGAACCAGGTGCTGATGTTTTATTAGCTGTAGATGCTGCTGCAAGCCAGTTCTACGATTCCGACAATAAGGTATATCATATAGATGGGTTAACCCTGACTAGTGGGGAATTGTCTGAGTATTATAAGGGTCTTGTAGACGAGTTCGATATAGCAATCATCGAGGATCCATTTGATGAGGATGATTGGAATGGGTTCAAAGAGTTTACATCCTTGATGAGCAACCGGACTATAGTTGTAGGAGATGATGTGTACACTACTAACGTAAAGATGCTGGAGAAAGGGATAGAGGGAAAATGGAGCAATGCTGTTTTGGTTAAAGTTAACCAGGTTGGGACACTAACAGAAGCAGTCGACTTTACTTACATGGCAATGAGAAATGGGTTAAGAGCTGTTATAAGCCATAGGAGCGGAGAGACTGAGGACGCCTTCATAGCTGACTTAGCTGTTGCTCTTGGAACAGGATTCATTAAAACAGGAGCCCCTGCAAGAGGCGAACGTGTGGCCAAGTATAATAGGCTGATTGAAATAGAAGAGGAACTTGAACCCATTTCCTTGTTTAATAATAAACGCCCAATCTAATTTTTTTACTATAGATTGTTTGAAACTGGCTAAATATTATATATAAATATTTTTATATAATATAGTGATTTATATAGATAAGATTAAAACAGGAATACCCGGAACGGATGGATTAATTTACAGTGGTATACCTAAGAGAAATGTTGCACTATTGTCAGGCGATCCAAGTACCGGTAAAACAATACTCAGTCAACGTAAAAACGAAACTCCCAGGAGTGATAATCTATGTCCACAGTAATACCTCTAAAACCTCTGGGAAAAGAAGACATTAGAAAACTAGAACTCGCTCTTATATTCAGCACATTATTCAGAAGAGACTTTGTTGAGAAAATAAAAGACGCGCATGTTAGACTGGCATGGTCAGACTCTCTTGTTGTAGCTACCGGAGCATTAGCCGGAGAAAGAGCCGGATATACTACTACAAAATAGCTAAGGGACTAGGTAGAACGGATCCACGGTGAGAAATCGCGTACAAGGAAAGCTAGTTAGAGAAAAATACGGAATTATTATAAGAAACAAAGTAGTGTTCGAAATGACGCCCACAGAAGAACTTGGAATACTCCAGTCTAGTAAGGTAGGGGAATTAGAGGAGAAACTGAAAGAGTACGAGAGTCATTTAACTATTCTGAACCAGAAGCTTACCAAGGTTAAAGAGACGTTATCGAAACTTCTTGAAGAACTGTAAACACTTTTTAATAATCTCTGAGTTAGCTATATACAGCAATATCCTTTGAGGAGTTCGATCTATATTATTTCCATAAACCAATAGTTTAACTTGGGGGTCTATAGTGCTTATAGAAGCTCCAGAGCGATTTGAACAATACGGTTCCGTAAGAATTTATGATGTAAGCAAAGTACTAGAGCTAGATTCGCTGGCGAGCCATAATCCTTCTGGTACGTACAAGCTTGATTATAATGAACTAGAAGATATAGGATCCAGGACAGCTATAGTGGTTCCTGTAAAGGATGAGGAACTCTTTACGCTAGAGGGAGTACTAGCAGGTATACCTCACCTATCTCCAATAATACTTATTTCAGCATCATCCAGACTCCCGATAGACAGGTATAGACACGAGTTAGCCCTCTCCAAGAACTTCTATTACAGAACCAGTCGTCCTATTATTGTTATTCATCAACGGGATCCTGTTTGGAGTGAATTTCTAGCCGGAACTCCTCTTGAGGAATTATTGGATGAGAATGGTATAGTAAGGAAAGGTAAAGGCGAGGGCATGATTCTAGGTGTTATGGTGGCGAAATATCTGGGCTACGAGTATGTGGGTTTTATTGACAGCGATAACTATGTTCCTGGATCAGTCCACGAGTACGCGTGGACTTATTATGCTGGCTTCGCTATAGCTGAAAGCAAGGGCTCGATGATTAGAATACAATGGCCTTACAAAGCGAAACTGCAAGAGTCAGAGGTTTACCTCAGGAGGAGAGGTAGGGTTTCGAGAGTAACGAACACTGTTATAAATCACGTCCTTACAATGATTAGGAGGATTGAAACAGATGTCATTAAAACCGCTAACAGCGGTGAACACGCCCTAAGCATGGACCTCGCGGTGGACCTAAGATGGGCTGGCGGATTCGCTGTAGAACCATTTGAGTATGTATACCTCCTAGAAAAATGCTGGATAGAAAAAGATGAAAACGAATGTCCCATGATAAAGGAAGGCGTCAAAATTATCCAACTAGAATCAAGGAATCCGCATATCCATGCAAGTAGAGACGATGGGCATCTAATTGAAATGCTCGCACTCAGCCTCGGCACTATATATCACTCGAAACTGGTAAACGGGGGTCTTAAGGAATATGTAATCAATACACTGAGAAACTACGGTTATACTGGAAAAGAGCCGCCGAAACCTAGAGTGTATCCCCCCATTAAAAGCGTGGATATAGATAAAATTGTTTCACACGTTCTATCTGAAAGCATTGACGCGAGGATCTATGGCTTGAAAACATAATAGGAGGCGCCTATTCTTGGAAATCGTACTAAAACATAGCAGGTTAACTCCACCCATAGCTGTTGTCCATGGCGGGGCCGGTGCAAGAAAAGTAGTGCCTGGAGAAGTATGGGATATTCTAAGTAAGTCAGCGGAGGAGGGAGTGAGAAACTCTAAGAAATCGGCTCTCGAAAGAGTTGTATTGAGCGTGGAAGTCCTAGAGGATACTTGTCTCCTTAACGCAGGACGAGGTAGTGTGCTTGATTACTATGGCAATATAAGTATGGATGCAGGGCTTATGGACGGCAAATCAAGGAAATATGGTGCAGTAGCAAATGTTCACCACCCTCTCCATCCAATAAGGTTGGCACACATCATTATGACTAATACGGCACATAACTTCCTAGCCGGTATAGAAGCAGATCTCTTCGCTTCTAAACTTGGTTTAACGAGGCATCCTGGACCTTGTGAGAACAGAATGAAACAATGGCTAGACTTAAAATCTAAGCCTCTTCGCCCATATCTCGAAGCTAACAAGAAATGGTTGGAATCCGATACAGTAGGCGGCATAGCGTCCCACAATAATATAGTAGCCGTAGGAGTTAGCACAGGAGGACTCTCCCTGAAGATGCCGGGACGAGTTGGAGATTCTCCTGTCATAGGAGGGGGCTTCTATTCTACAGGTAAGGTAGGGGTAGTCGCTACAGGTATCGGCGAGCTAATATCGAGGTATCTTCTATCATACCGTTTAGCTTCAGCTTTTGAGGATGGAGGCTATAATGCTACGGTCAAGGTTTTCAGAGATTTCACGGATAAATATGGTGTTGGAACTGCTGGATTCATTCTGAGCTCTATTGACGGAGACATTGTAGCGGGTTATAATACCGAGTTTATGCCTTGGTCAGCTTGTAATTTAGAGGGATGCATAGATAACAATGTTAAAGGTTAGCAACCATTATCCTATAGTGAAATAGGTGTGTTAATTGATTATTGATATGATACGCCGCAGGAAAGTTGTACCTGCCCGAGAATCTTTATCTAAAGTGAAAGACGGGGATGTTATAGCTGTTTCAGGGTTTAACATGGCTTTAACTCCTACTTATCTTTTAAAAGAGCTTTACAACCTTTACCTTGAAACAGGCCATCCAAACAAGTTATTCTTCACATCTGATACTCTACCAGGCAGTCCTGGTGAAGGCTTGGACGATATAGCTAGAGATATGATGAAAAAAGAGGATTACGGTTTTATTAGAGGAGTTCTTTTACCATTTATTGGATGGACCCCAAATGTTCAAGAGCTTATAGAGAAAAATGTCATTGAAGGGTATACGTGGAGCATAGGAGTAATGGCCTATTGGTTCCGTGAGGTTGGTTCCGGAAGACCGGGGGTTATTAGTAGAGTCGGAATGGCTACAGTTCTAGATCCTGAACATGATGCCGGGGCAGTCAATGATTTAGCTAGGAAAAAGAGAACAGCGAAAATAGATTACGTCAGGCTTGGAGGTAAGACGTATCTATTTTACCGTGCTCCTAAACCGAATGTAGCTCTCATTCGAGGAACGACTTCAGATGAAATAGGCAACCTTACACTAGAAGGAGAAGCAATGACGGGAACTGTTCTAAACATAGCACAAGCAACTAAAGCACAGCCTAATCCAGGTATAGTTATAGCCCAAGTAATGAGATTAGCAAAGTTCGGCACTTTGAATCCAAAATGCGTCCAAGTCCCAGGACCCATAATTGATTACATTGTAACGGTAAAGGATCCAGAGCATCATAAGCAAACAGCAAACATTACATACGACCCCAGGATCTCAGGTGAAATTATACCCCCTATGGATCCTTCTTTATTTGAGAAGGCTCCCTTGAACGCTAGGAAGATAATTGCAAGGAGGGTTCTATTACAGCTGGTTAGTATAATAAAGAATGAGCACAGACCTATAATAGTCAATTTAGGAATAGGAATTCCATCAATGGTTACATCCGTTGCTATCGAAGAGGAAATAGGAGATCTTTTGGCTACAACCATAGAATCAGGCCCTTGGGGAGGTAAAGCATTAGCAGGAGAGGATTTCGGTGCTTCAATAGGTCCATATGCCATAATACCTATGCCCGATCAATTTAGTGTATACGAGGGAGGTATATTAGATGCAGCTAGTTTAGGATTTCTACAAATCGATAGACACGGGAATGTTAATCCGAGCGTCCTGCCTGGTAGGATGACGGGACCTGGCGGATTCCCAGTGATAGCAACCGGTAGCCCTAGACTATATTTCGCAGGTCTATTCACTGCCGGCAAACAAAATATCAGAGTAACTAATGGAGAACTAGAGATTCTCAGGGATGGGAGAATAATGAAGTTCGTAGATCACGTATATAAGATAATGTGTTCTGGGATAAATTTGCTGAGAAAAAAAGAAGTTCTATACATTACGGAGAGAGCAGTATTTAGATTAAGCGGAGAAGGACCTCTCTTGGAGGAAGTTGCACCTGGAGTAGATATCGACAAGGATATAATTAGGAAAATGGAATTCAAACCAGTTATCCACGGCGAGCCGAAAATTATGGATAAGAGGTTGTTCAGAGAGAGGAGAATGAATTTACTGCGTGAAATTATAGAAATAATAGAGAAATGAGTTCCACGTATGCTTACTCTCCAGAGCTGATAGATGGTTTATACAAGCATGCAAAACCGAGAGACTATGGAGGTAGGAGAATGATCCTGCGCTCTTTTTGTGGTGCCGCGGCCGGGATTTGAACCCGGGTCACGGGCTCGAGAGGCCCGCATACTTGGCCGGGCTATACTACCGCGGCTTCCGGTGTATTATTTGATTCATCGAAGCCGGGTTTAAAATTGTTAACTGTTTTAGTTTCTCTACATCTTACATAGATTCTTACAGCTTCTATTAGTAGGAATATCTGGCTTATGTCAGGGTATGAGACTTTGTATACTCCTTCAACCGGGGGATGTTCAAGCGGATGCTGTTCCACTATGAGAAAAGGGTATACCGCTTTCTTCGTTGGTATATGAGATATTACTATGAGGTTCGTCGCTAACAATGTGAATGCTATTGTCAATGTTGCCCAGATCGGGGGTTTATCTTTTAGTAAGAGAATTGAGAGGTAAAGGAAGCTTAAGTAGAGAACAGCCCACCCTGCTCTTACGGGATCAGTTATCACAGCATAAGATACCCCCGGCACCAGCAGGGTTATCAGCACTATTATTTTTAGAGGATTAATTGTTGCAGCGTCAAAGCAAGCCTTGAAACGATCTTTCATCCAGTTCCCCCTGTTTGCTGGGTTAGGGGTTGATAGATTAATTTATAATTATGGTAGTTTCACACTGGTGAAACACGGGCTATCAGTTCATGAATGCTGGAGACGCTGCCAATAGGGATTGGAGGCTATCTGACAGGACACTATTCTACGGAGTAGCATATGGAGTTACTATTATAGTAGGATTCCTCTATATTTATGGGCTGGTTCCCTATGGGATAACCCTGATTATAGCATTCCTGTCAGGTCTATTCCTATCATTGTATAGGTGTAATAAGACTAAAACAAGACCTGCTGATTTCTATAGGTTTGATGCCAACAAACAGGTATACTTAATTGCTCTGTTAATTATAGTAATAGGGCTTCCTCTCAAAATATATGGGAGAGGAACATTTTACCTCTTAGAAATAATCTCCCTTACATATGCAACCGATGTTACTATAGGATTAGTTGACCATACTTTTGTATCAATTAAAAACTATCATGTAAAAAGGAGGGAAGAGAAGAGAATATGGGAGGAATATGGATTACGCTCAGTTCCATGGATAAAGAGAATAGACAAACTAATTGCTGTCTTTGCAACTTACCCTCTGATAATGATGACAGTATTCCTTTTAGTGCCTGTAACAATAGTAATTGTGAAAGCTTTCACACCTCCCACTGTAGGTCCAAGTGCTGGAGACCATTTGTATTGGTTGAAAATGGTTTTCACTGACCCTATTTATGTAAGAGAGAAACCCATAGGACAGTTTATTGCAACGAAAATAGTGGACGGAATGCCTGTACTTTATCTAGGGGGGGCTAGAGTTACATATAATCATGGCATATTGATTAACTCGCTACTTGTGGCTGTAACCGTAACTATATCAGCTACTTTACTAGGTCTTCTCATGGCATTCATAATGGCTAGATATAAGTTTCCAGGAAAATCGCTCTTCAGAATACTAGTCCTAGTACCGATGTTTATCATCCCATTCGCGAACGCCTTAGCAGTCAAAGCAATCTTTAGTTATGATGGGATAGGCTCGGTTATCCTACATGACTACCTTAAAATTCTGCCATGGAGAATTAACCTAGCAGGCCTGGCTGGAGTTATATTTCTCCAAATAATGGCTTACATGCCAATAGCTTATCTAAACATTTTCTCCTCGCTTGCTAATATAGATCCTAACTTAGAGGAACAAGCGGAAAACCTTGGAGCCAAAGGGTTTAAGTTATTTAGAACAGTCACACTCCCCCTAGCACTACCTGGAATAGCAGCTGGGGCAATACTAGTCTTCATATTCAGCTTAGAGGATCTAGCAGGTCCTATTGTTTTTAACGAAAGAAACCTCATCAGCTATCAAATATACGATAAACTCCTAGTATCGGCTGGTAAACCAACTATTCTACCTGAGATATCCACGCTGGCTCTAGTGATGTTAATGTTCGCGATACTGGGATATGCTATAATCAGGAGCTATGTTAGTTTGAAGCAATATGCAATGCTGTCTAAAGGAGGAAGAAGGCATCCGAGGGAAAGAAAACCAGGAATAGCGGGGCTCTTCTCGATTTATGTAGTACTTTTATCTATTCTAGCGTTCGCTTCAGTACCTCAGGTTGGAACTATTCTCATAACTTTTGGTTTGCTTCAACCAGATGGAAAACCAACATTGAGTCAGTTTACATTACAACATCTTGAACGGGTTTTGACAGCTCCTGACGTAAATATTTACATTAGAAACTCGATAGTCTATGCGTCGCTAGCGCTTGCTTTAATGCTAACTATAGCAATACCAGCTGCCTACGCTGTTTCACGTAGCAGGTCTAAGTTGATGAATATACTTGACGCTCTCGTAACATTACCCATAGCAATACCCGGACTAGTTGTAGCTGTAGGTTTATTCTTCTTCTACTCAACAGGCATATTCAGAGGAACACCTTTTGATCCTACAAGCCCTGAAACCTATAACCCGATGTATGTACTAGTCCTAGCATATGGTATAAGGAAGATACCGTTCGTAGCGAGAAGCTTATTTGCCGGCCTCCAGCAAACCCATGTAAGCCTAGAAGAGGCAGCGATGAATCTTGGAGCTTCTAGATCAAAAGTCCTCATAAGCATAGTGATTCCACTAATATTACTTAATATCCTAAGCGGAGTTCTACTCGGATTTATCTACGCTTCAACAGAGGTTAGCGTAAGCATAACACTCGGAGGAATGTCTGCTGATAATACGAAAGCACCACTTACATGGTTCATGAAGCAAACTAGTCTAGCCTCTGTTCAAGCGTCGTTCGACCTTGTATCACTTGGATTCGTCCTCATAATCATTCAGTTAATAGCTGTGGTGATTATCGTGCTTGGCTTACGTCAGAGTTACGCGTTTATATCGCTTTGAGGTGTTAGAAATTGACACTTGTTAGGATAGAAGGAATAACTAAAGTGTATGGACCGGTTATAGCTGTAGACAATATGACGCTTGAAATAGAAGACGGTGAATTCTTTACCTTCCTAGGACCTAGTGGATGTGGGAAAACAACTACTCTTAGACTTATTGCTGGATTCGAGTTTCCAGATAAGGGTAAAATATTCTTCGATAATAAGGAAGTTACATATCTCAGACCGTATGAGAGAAACACGGCTATGGTGTTCCAGAACTATGCACTCTGGCCTCATATGACGGTATTCGATAATATAGCCTACGGTCTTAAGTTAAGAAAAGTGTCCCGTGAAGAAATAAACAGGAAGGTTAAACGGGTATTAGAACTGATAAGGCTCGAAGGTATGGAGAATAGGTACCCCACTCAGTTGAGTGGAGGGCAGCAACAGAGAGTTGCCCTAGCTAGGGCACTCGTGGTTGAGCCCAGTATTCTACTTCTAGACGAGCCTCTTAGCAACCTAGACGCGAAACTCAGGCTTGGTATGAGGGAAGAGATAAAGAGAATCCAGAGGGAACTTGGCATTACAACTATATATGTTACCCACGACCAGGAAGAAGCCTTAACAATGAGTGACCGTATAGCAGTTATGAATAAGGGTAAGGTCCACCAAGTTGGAACCCCATATGAGATATATGCATGGCCTAGGGATTTATTCGTGGCCACTTTTCTCGGTAGAAGCAACCTTCTAAAAGGGACTGCAGTAAATGTTAAGGATGGCACTATTGAAGTTGACACTAGTCTCGGAAAAATCATCGGTGTCACCCATAGAGATTATGTCGATATGAGGATAAAGGAAGGAAGCACTGTTGGTGTAATAATTAGGCCTGAGTCGTTTACAATGGATCAGAAAAGAGGTAAGCAATACAATAAATTCACTCTAAATATTATACTTTCAATGTTCGCAGGCAGTAGAATAGAATTAAAGGGAACAGATGAAGACATCGAGCTCCTCGTATATCTACCTTCCAACACTGATATTTCAGGCAGGAAGTCCCTGGATGTTTATGTGGAAAGGAGTGAAACGTTAATACTTCCATGGGAGAAGGGCTTATTAAAGCAAAGCTAATCCTTTGCTTCCTTTTTAACTATCATTTTAATATTCCCCCAATTCACCATTAGCCACACGGAAACAGAGGTGCATCTCTGTGAAAAAAACAGCATTATCGTTCCTAGTAGTTGCTCTAGCAGTACTGTTCACATTACAAGCATATACGTTCACTCCCACAGTAGCATCTAGCACTATGCCCTTAGGATGGGAGCATCCGAGCCTTTTCAAGGATCTATTAACTGCATACACAGCTCATGTCAAACCCGGCGGCGAAATAGAGGTTCATTTAGCTGGAAACTATAATATACTGAGCGGCTATCTGTTCGCAGTACTGCTAAAGCAAACTGATCTGGTGACGATAAATAAAACAGTAGACATACATGTGGAAAACAATACTGTATACATGCATGTCCCGCAGGACACTCCTACAGGAGTTTATGACCTATTCATTAGAACAAGCACTGGGTTATATAGAATACCGCAATCGGTATGGGTTTCAAATGACTGTTCTATTCCTATCAGAATAGCCCACTTTACAGACGAGCATTTTGACTTACATCCTGACTACTATACGTCAGCAGCCATTCTAGCTAAGCTTTTAGGCGTGCAATTAGTTATAGGCACAGGTGACGCTACGGATACAGCATCAGAACTTCAGGCAAAACATTATGTAATGCACAGAAGCTCTTTCCTCTACGGCCTTCCAGTGGTCGAAACCCCCGGAAACCACGACTATGAATCCGATAACACTGGAACACCTTATTTCAAGAAATACATTGCTCCAGAATACTGGTATAAGAATTACTGTAACAAAATACTCATTATAGGACTTACAACAGGAAAAGAAAGGGACGTCATTACGAATCAGGAGCTGTATTTTACGAGAGAAGTCCTAGCAAACAATACGAATGTGCCTATAAAGATAATCGGATATCACCATCCATTCTTCTGGCACCATGGTAACGTTACATCAACATACAATAATCCAAACCTTGTAAACTACTTAAGCACCGGATTCTGGTACGGTAAGAACGCCAATATATCACTCGAATTCCTTAAACTCGTTGAGGAATATAAGGTAGAGCTAACACTACAAGGACACGTTCACAGTGATAGCATGGTTAACTTCACCAGCACAATGACAGGATACAAGACGTGGTTCGTTACAACCACGACTATAGGAGGTCCACACGCTCCTGAAATATACAATGGTTTCCAAGTAATAGACGTATACCCGAATGACACGGTAAAATTCCCGTTTGCTCCTCCAACCTTCAATGTACCGGTAACCCACAAGACTAATAGAGGAGTATACCCGAAGCTCTCAATACCAGTACAGGACAACTATCCGGAGCACTTCTATGCAAAATATTATTCCTACAGCTCTACTTTTGCAATAGAAATTGAGAATACCCTAGGCTACCTAAGCATATCTAGGCCAATACTGATAAGAGTTCCATGGACTCAGAACACGGTACCGAATTTCTACTTAACGAAGTACTCGACAACTGGGTCGATAAAAGTTTTGAATGCCACACTACCTGGTGATGGGTATCTATACTTGCTATTATCCACACACATCCCAACAGGTACTCATCTAATACTAGTAGGAACAACACAGGGTCCTGACAATACACCGCCAACAGCATCGATAAAGATGACGATACCTAGAACCCCTCAAGTAGGATCTACTCTAACAATGTATATTCAAGCATCCGACAGCGGGTGGGGAATAAAATCCCTATCAGCGACGTTAAATGATAAATCATTAGGTGTAGTGAAAAGCGGGAAATACTACCTGTTATCAACCAAGCTGAAACAAGACAGCAACCGTATAGTCCTAACAGTAGAAGACCTAGCTGGCCATAAATCTTTATACACAATAACTATAGCTAATGGCAAGGTAACAATGTCACCATTCACTCCCACCCAAACAACAAGTACGACAACAAGTACGACCAGTACGACTACAACTCAAACCAGCCAAACTCAGACTTCAACAACCACCACTAGAACGACAAGTACAACAAGCATGACAACCAGTGAAACAAGCTCCTCCAGCACAACGGCTAGTAAGACAAGTACAGTAACAGGAAGCTCATACACTATCTTATGGGTCTCGATAATAGTTGCGATATTAATTATTGCAGCAGCACTAGTCCTCAAGCATTAAAGAACCTGATATTCATATATACACCCCTTTTTTCTCTATAATCCTCTAGAACTGGAAGCCTCCTCCTCGCTTTTTGAATTTCCTGCATATCAATTTCCCCGAGAATAATGCTCTCTTTCTCCCCGGCTTCAATAATAGCGTCCCCCCAAGGATCTACAACGAGCGAATGGCCTGCGAATGGCTCCTGACAAACGCCGCTACCAGTCCTGTTGACAGCCACTAAGTATACTTGATTTATAGATGCCTGTGATCCTGTTACCATCCTCCATTGATGTAGTCTAGGCTTCCCCCAAGCAGCTGGAGATACGATAAGGTCTGCACCGCTTAATGCATATTGCCTAATTAGCTCTGAGAACCGGAGATCGTAACATATCGCTAGTCCTATTGTAAATCCCTTGTACTTAAATATAGACAGGTTACTTCCCGGAGTAAACACCTTGTCCTCATTGAATGGTTCGAATAAGTGGATTTTGTCATAGTATGCTATTATTCGGCCCATGTAAACAGCCAATGCTCTATTATACGATTTCCCCTCCACTTGCCATGGTATACTCCCTATTACTAAGCTTTTCGTCATAATAGAGAATCGTGACATTGCTTCAAACGCCATTTTCCGTTTGATTCCAGAATAGTCTTCTAGGTATCCACAACACCAAAGTTCCGGTAGAACAATTATATCTGGTGTAGCTGAGTATAGCATTCTAATAAACTTATAGGCCTTCTGTACATTAAATGCCATATCTCCGTCTTTAACTTCTATCTGTATACCAGCTACTATCATCCTAGTCACCTTACAACTCTATATATAATCTCTATTATTCAATCTTTTATGTTAACCGTTCCAGATTTACTGTAGTTAGGGTGCCTAATAGGGATGCATGGAAAAATCGTTGTGGTTACTGGTAAGCTTGCTATGGAGGAAGCAGAGAGACAGGTTGAATTACTAAATAAAGCTGGTTACAATGTGAAGTTAAAGGTATTCAATATTGACGTTGCAGTATTTATCAATGAAAAAAACCTGGCTAGCTGGATTAACAAGTTCTGCAGCGACTTGAAGGGCTCGGTAATAGTGATCCCAGGCGGATCTCACGTTAGATCAGATATCTTTTACACCCTACTCAGATGCAAGGACGTAAGAGTAGTTAAAGGCCCTATACATATCTCTGATTTGTATCATTACAGCACTGCAATACCCCTAGGTGATTGGATGCTAGATCATCCGGTTGACCGTCTTCACGAGTGTGAGAAAAGATCCTCTACCATGGGTGCTTACAGGAAAATGCTTTCAGAAAGCAAAGGGTTAAGGAGTGTTCATTCCAATATTGTCATACCAATAAAACCTCCTCCATTCATACCCATAGGAGAGTTGTACATTGATAGTTATTTTGGAAAGTACTTTGAAGACAAACTAGGCTGGCTTATTAACTCCGAGTTTCCAATTATAGTTGTAGGTTCACTTAGAAATGATTCAAGTGCCGTTGAAAAGGCAGTTAGAACTGTTGAAAAAGAAGGATTTAATGGAATATTAGGGATAGATTTGCCCCCATCCTGTAAGAGCATTAGATTAATAACAAATACTTCAGCCGAGCTGTTCCTTTCATTAAACTCTCATGCCTTTGGGAAGCTGGAAGAATGCATTAAAGCTGTTAGGAATAGTATTATGCCTGTTATAATTCCTAGCAACATCCGTGGAAGTAGAAGATCTAAACTATATTCCCTAGGACGTGGAGTGAAAAAAGCAGGCAACATAGGGTTAAGTAGAATAATATTAGACCCCATTATTTCCCCACCCTATTCAAACGCGAATACCAGTGTTTTAGATGCCTTACTAGTCTCTAGAACAGTAAATGAAAAATACGGGAAACCCGTTCTCCTAGGCTTATCTAATTATATAGAGCTTGTTGACTCTGATTCACCAGGCCTTGTTTTTAGTTTAGTTCAACTCGCCGTTGAAGCAAAAGCTTCTCTAGGCCTCTTCTCGGAGGAAAGCTATAAAACCCAGGGCGTTCTGCAAGAGGCGTTTCTCGCCGCTGCAATGAACTCTTATTCAGCTATGCATAAGATTCCGCCTAAAGATATTGGTGTGAATTTACTAGTTCTGAAAAGTAAAAAGAGAATTGAAAATAATATAACGGGTAGAGTGAAAGTCTTGGAAAGAGAAGGTGGGGAACAGCCTATAGGAGAATGGGATCCCACAGGGTATGTGAACATCATAGTCGATTACAAACGACGGCTCATCCTTACAAAAAAGAAAAAATGGAAGCACTGGATAGGAAGCACTGAGTGGAGACCTATAATCGATTATTTAATTGAAAACAACGAGATCTCGAGGATAGGGCACGCCTTTTATTTAGGCCGAGAACTATACAAGGCTACACTTGCATTAAAACTTAACAAAAACTACATCCAAGATGAGAGACTGTTCACAAAGAACTATCTAAAAGGACTAGAAAAAGAAGAAAAAGACTTTGAAATTTAAGGCCTCATCTTAGCGACTAGGTATAATGCTACTATTAATGTTATTATTATCAATATCATATTGATCAGACCATAGGTCTTTATTCCACTACCGGTCTTGCTACCTACAACACCCACTTTATTGGATACATCCTGTATCTCCTTAGATAAGTTATCACCAACAGTTGTTACCTTCTGAGCCGTATCGCTTGCACTCTTCTGTGCTCCGCTTGCCGCTGTAGCAGCATTCTGCGCTGCACTAGCTGCCTGCTGAGCCGCACTAGCGGCATTGCTAGCAGCTGTCTTAGCATCGCTCGCTGCACTAGCTGCCTGCTGAGCAGCTGTCTTAGCATCGCTCGCTGCACTAGCTGCCTGCTGAGCAGCTGTCTTAGCATCGCTCGCTGCACTAGCTGCCTGCTGAGCAACTGTAGTAGCATTCTGCGCTGCACTAGCTGCATTGTCTGCAGATGTCTTTGCTTCACCTGCCAGTGTAGCTACATTATTAATCATATTGCTGAGTGCTGAGTCAACGCTGACAACTGCATGAT
The DNA here is from genome assembly GCA_015522635.1 of Candidatus Tiamatella incendiivivens. Taxonomy (NCBI): domain Archaea; kingdom Thermoproteati; phylum Thermoproteota; class Thermoprotei; order Acidilobales; family Acidilobaceae; genus Tiamatella (SeqCode); species Tiamatella incendiivivens (SeqCode). The sequence continues at coordinate 190,227 of WALW01000019.1, forward strand.
CTGTTGCTACACTATTGAAGTAGCCTCCAAATATGCTGGCTCCAGCTAGAGCGTCAACTACTAGTACATCATTAGCGGGATGGTGGTCGATTATATAGGATATTACTATTTCGCTAGTGGTCGGGTTCACATAAACTACTGGCCCAGCTGATAGATCAGTTATGTTTATTACCTTAACATCTCCGGGTCCATATATGAACCATAGTGTTAGATATTGGAACTGAGCAACACTCGCTGGCTGTGATAGCATAGGCACTTCTTCAGTCTTATACTCTAATAACAGCTTCACTGAAACATATATAGTGTCTCCAACAAAAGCATTAGGATCAGCTTTCACTGATATCTTGAACAGAGGCTTCTCACTTACTATCAAGCTGAAGGTTTGTGAACACGGTGATGAATATAGTTCTAACTGGAATACACCACCATCCCTTCCAGTTAACTGTAATAGATATGACGTGCTAATAGTCGTATTGAACGTACCATAGTCATCTGTAGTAGTAGATGCCAAGGAAGGACTTAGAGCAGGTACTAAACTATCTATCTCTACCGGTGAATTAGCGTCAAACCCGTATCCTATAAATGTTACATTTGCACCCGGTCTAGCTGTAACTGTTCCCGTTAACATCTGGTATGCACTGCTTCCTGACACTTTGTATCCTATTATACATGATATGTTGAGCGCGTAGCTTGAGTATTGATCATAATAGTAACTAGTGCTATTTGATTCATTAACGTATGCATAATAGTAGTCACTAGGGAGTGTTGGTACTTTTATAGCTAACTCTTTGTACCCTTGTACCAGATCTGTTGCGTTGAATGATGTAACCTTATAAAACATTCCGTCCTCTAAGTTTACATCAACCGTACCATTATCATACATGGGGAACCCTACGATCTCTACGTATGCCATTACATCACTCTTCTCTACGCCCTGTATGTACTCATAAGCCTCGTATGGATATACTGTCAAATCGTTTAGATAGGAGAATATTTCGAGGCTCGTTGTATTACCGAAGAACCTGGCTACATTGTCACCGTATGGCCATAGGAAGACTTTATCATTGCCTACACCGTATGCCACTGAATCTGCAGTAACGTTGCTAAAGCCTACATTATCTCCGGAGCCCTTAAGGCCGAATACGAATCCGCTTGCTAGTTTTGTCATGTTGATATCAGCTGGTAGCTTGACTACTAATGCTATCTCACCAGTTGTATCGTTCTTTACTTTGTATGCGTCAATCATGCCGTCTCCATTTGTATCAAGTCCCTGTACGTTGGTTAGAGTTATGAGAGCGTGTAAAGCGTTTGTTATGTTGCTCGTGTCATATGATACGAAGGGTGTTAGGTCTTCTGTTGTTATGAATCCGTATCCCTTGATTAGTATATAGTCTCCTGGTGCTAATTGCTGGCCATCAACCGTGTTCCCCATGAAGTAGCCATCGTTGTCCAGGTATTCCGCTGTTACGTATGGATATATCTTCATTCCCTGTGCGTCATCTACCCATGTCCTATATAATGTTCCTGTCACATTTACTCTGAGAATCGGGTAGAACATATTGCCTCCATATGGATGGTTAGCAACATATACCGTTGCAGTTAAAGTACCATCGCTGCCGACTTGTGATTCTGTTCCCGGTGTGTAGACTTCTGTACTAAATATTGTGAAGTTTTCTCCGTTCCATCCTGCTAGACATACTGTTGAGAAGTTAGCCGGATACGGTAAGTTGTGACCTGTTATTACGAAGAAGTCTCCGGGATTCATTTGGTTGCCAAGTATGGTGTCTGTACCTTCTACTATATGTGTCTCGTTATATTCTAGTGTAACTGATGGATATACTTTTAGAGGTGGTGCTTCATTCCAGTTTACTAGGTATACTACATAGGCTTGGTCAGACGTTTGGTTGAATACATAGTCAACTGAATAGCTTGCTGGGGTAGCAGCTGGATTCTCGAATTCGTCTGCTGTTGAATTATATGTGTAGTATGTTAACGTGCCAGTTATACCGTTTGATAGTTCACCCATTGCAAATACTGTGTTTGTATTGACTAGAGTGAGATTTAGGTAGCTTGTGGTTGTTAAATTCACTATTACAATATCGTTTGTTGAGTTAAATGAATTGTTGTAGTGTTCATCTTCTATTGGTGATATTTGGACTGTGTACAGGAGTTCCTGGAATTCACTATATGGGAATTCTACTCCTCCCTTAGTTTCGGTACCCGTTGCGTTCACAGGAAAGTCTTGTAATGTTTGTAGTGAGAACTTGACTTGTGATGTGCTTGTATTTACATATGTTGCATTGGTGTTGTAAAACATATCTGATTCATTATTGATGACACCTGATGGTGTTATTGTTATGTTAAATAGGTAGCGTGGGATGTTGTTTGGATTGTAAGCTTCTACTTGGTACTTTATCCAGCTAGCATCACCGGCAGTTAGGTTCAGGGGAGTGCCATCAGCGTGGAATAGCTGTATTGAGCCTGTTGTTTCATTTGTTGTTGCTGGTCCACCGTACCATGTTGCATTGAAGCCGGTGTATGAGAATTTTGTGTCTGATATCTGGTACTTACCGACTATAGTTTTGTTTGATAATGAGAAGTGGCCGTCCATAACTGCTACTGTGTTCTGATCGATTTGTATTTTAAGGTATACTGCTGAGGCGCTAGCATAGTTAACTCCAGTCATTTCTGAGACTTTGGCCCACCAGGAGTTGTCGGCTGGCAGTGGTAGAGAAACGATTAAGAGGTTTTCGCCGACTCCGCTAGTATCTAGTTTTAAATGCTCTGCATATGGTACCGTTAGATTAACACCATTTTCCGCATAATACTGGCTGTCATATATTAGTGGGACACTTGTACTACCTATTGAAGCGAATGCATTTGTATCCATGAATAAGTTTACTGCAACTGCTTGTGGATAGCTTTGCCTTAGTTTCTGAACATCTATTACGAAGAATAATTTACCGCCTACACTTGTTTTCTGCGTCAGCACTATTGCTTGTGAGCTCACTTGGGTCGCGGCTTCTGTATGGTATGCTCCTGCAGCCATACTTAAAGCTATAAGTAGCACGGCCGCGAGCATTAAGTGTTTTCTCCATTGCATGGCTTATACTCACCTTTACTTTAGTTTGTATTTGGTCGAATATGTAGTGGTGAAGCTGGCGGCTATTAAAGGGTTTTGATTGTGGAAACATTCACTTGGAATCCCCTATAGAAATCCAAGTCTGGAGAAAATAATTTAATTCTATGATGGGGATAATATAAATTAAGACCCTGTGATCGTTAGAGTCTAACCCGTCCATACTATATATCGGTTAATAAGGTAAGAGGATTAGGGCGGTATTAATGGTAGTGACTGTTGAGATTACCGGCATGTTAGAGGAGATCCTGGAAGCACTTGTAGCTGCTGGGCTTTATAATAATAAGAGTGAAGTTGTTAGAGATGCTATTAGACGTCTTGGAGAAAACATGGATCTAACCAATATTGCATTTAAGGTATATATGAATAATAAGGAAATGACTTTCACCAGAGCATTGAACGTTTCACATTTAGGTTTCAAGGAAACTATAGTTTACTTTATTAGACAAGGTTATGCACCCGAGTTAGGTGTTTTGCCTGAAGAAGAGGTTACGCGCTTGCATATATTGAAAGAAGAGGTTGTTATTGATTACTCTGTGCTAGAAGTATTTCTAGAAACAGGTTTTATCGAGCATCTCCCAAAGCTTTCAAGCACGATCAAGTTCATTGTACCAAAGTCCTTGGAAGATCGCGTAAGACAGCTTCCGTTGAGGTATGGGATGATGTATAAGAGGCTCCTGAGTCTTCCTGGTTTTCACGTAATCAAAGAGTCTGTATCGACTTCCGGGAAGGGTTGGTTGTCGGAGAGTGAGGCGGAAGCATTAAAGATCGCGGTGATTTATAGAATACCGGTGGTGTCTTGTGACATTAGGTTTAGAAAGGCTTTGAAGCTGAAAGGTGTAGATGTAATTCCAGGCCTTACTCTTGCTTACTTAAGTATTAAGAAGAACATTGTCCCTCAAAGTTTCTGGCCTATATTTATAGCTAGAGCAGCTTCTATACCCATACATGTACCTTCAGCGGTGGAAAGAATTGTATAATGTCGGGGAAAGTATTGTTATAATAATAGATGAAAGCTTAAGCATGATGAAAACTGATTTCAAGCCTAGGAGAATAGATGTTCTCCGCGAGTCGTTGAAGCCTTTTGTTAAAAGCCTTCTTGAACGGGAAGTACACACGCTGGTAGGTCTAGTAGGGTTCTACAAAATAGCTTATCCTATTACATATCTAGTAGATGACATCGAACTCCTTATGGATGCTTTGGAAACTGTTAAGATAAATGGTGAAGCTTCCGCGTCGGGAGATGCAGTAAATCTCTCTTCTCTAATACTCCTTTCAACTTCTCCTCCTGGATACAGTAAAAGAATAATCCTGATAACTGATGACACTTCTAATGCTGGTATTCCATTGTCTTTAATGGCAATGCCTCTGAGGACTAGTGGTATCAAAGTCGACGTCGTTGGCTTAGGTAAGCTTACTAAAAATGCTAGCGAAGATCTTGAGTCTCTTGCTTTATCAACAAGCGGCGTCTTTATTAGAGTAGAGAATAAAGAGAGCCTTCTTCCATCGCTGTTTAAACTTCTCTGAATTATATACAGCCAGTTGATAGATGCATTCCTCGTTTCATCATATTGTTATTAAACATCCATACAATCGTAGATGCCTTGGTGCTATTGGTGGGGAGAGGAAACTATTGGCCGGTGAAGAATAGAGTCTACTGGTGCCCTCACAGCAATGTACCTCTGATTGACGACCGCTGTAGAAATGGGAGCCGAGGCCCGCAACTTAAACTAACTGACCCGGGTGACGTTAGACCCGGATTTGAACATGATATAGGAAGAGTCAAAAAAGCATACAAGAATGAGTTTGACACACTGAAAGGTGTAGACAGACTCCTCGGTTATGGCGTCGTCCTCCTCAACAAGGTTCCATTTATGGATGAAATGAAGGAAGTGATCTCTCAGGGAGCGGTGATTGCTAGGGTATATTATGAGCCGTTCAAAGGTGAATGGAGGCTAAGGCTTAGTAGGCCTGGAATACTTAGGATAATGGATGCAGGTGTATTTAGTGTGTTTAAACTAGAGGGTGGCTTGAGAATATTAAAATGGAGGAGGAGGCTGAGAGTTGACGGGGAAAACTATAGGGAAGGCGAGCAGATAGTTTTGGTGGATAGCCGCGGAGAACCTGTAGGTATAGGTTATTATAGTAAGGGGCAAATTGCTGTTCATAATGTTTTCTATACTTTCCACCCGCCAAAATTCGCGGAAGACCGGGATTCCACTTGGCAAGACGCTGTTAGGGAGAACGAGGGATATCTAGCTGTTTTGGAGGAGAGGTCTATAAAATTCATTAGAAGCTTATATGAGAAGCGTGGAGGCCCAGTAATAGTCTCCTTCTCCAGTGGTAAAGATAGCTTAGTTGCATTGCATCTAACGCTAAAAGCTGGCTTAGAGCCTGTTATCTTATTTAACAATACCGGAATTGAACTGCCTGAAACTATCGAACATGTCTACAAAATCGCTGATAAATGGGGGTTAAAGGTTATTGAATCCTCGGCAGGCAATGCTTTCTGGAAATCCGTCGAGAGAATAGGGCCGCCTGGCAAAGATTACCGGTGGTGCTGTAAAATTACCAAACTGGCACCGCTAGCCCAAACGGTCAACAAGCACTTCCCTGATGGAGCACTGAACATTGTAGGACAAAGAGCTTACGAGAGCCTTGACAGGGCTAAAAGCGGGAGGGTATGGAGAAATAAATGGCTACCTAAACTATTGAACATAAGCCCCATACAATACTGGGGTCAACTAGCAATATACCTCTATATCTTCAAGTATAACCTACCCCTTAACCCGTTATACTTCAGGGGGTTTGATAGACTCGGGTGTTTTATGTGCCCTGCTGCTACAGTTGCTGAATACCAGCAAGTAAATGAGATCCACCCAGAACTATGGGAAAAGTGGATCTCAACCCTATACAAATGGGCAGAAAGAATAGGGCTCAACGGGAGAGATGCTGAATTATGGGTGGAAAAAGGAATATGGAGGTGGTTAACACCTGCCAGTCAAAAGAAGAGGCTAGAGAAGAGGCTGAAGATAAATATGCCTGACTGGAAGGAGTACTACACCAAATGGTTAGAACCCCTCTCAGCTATAGAAGAGGAGAAAGACGGGGTAGTTATCCGATTTAACGGTGAAATAGATCCTCAGTTCTTAAAGGAGCAATACACTGTTATAGGGCCTTTTACAATGGATGACAAGAACAAATATAGCATTAAGAATACTAGTGTGAGCATGACTCTGGATCGAAATAATGTATATATATACGGCTTGAAGGGTAGAGCTGGAAAAGAATTCGCTTACGATGTAGTTAAACTCTACTACCGCTGGAAGGATTGCGGTGAATGTAAGCTATGTGAAACTAGCTGTACTACCGGTGCTATTAAAATAATAGATGGAAGACCGGTAGTCGATGCTTCAACCTGTATACACTGTAAACTATGTATAGATAATTGCCCCATCTCTGATGTTACGGTTGAGAAAGTCATTATACCATTGAATGAGGGTGAGATCACTGCTTGGAGACGTAAGTGGAAACGTAGTAGGGAAAGCATAATCAAACGATATTATAAATTGAAGAAGGAAGCAAAAGGACCGGACACCGAGGAGGATGAGGCAGAAGGATTCTTCCTTGGAGGCTAGGTTTTCCAGTACTTTCTATTCTCTACGAACTTCCTTTCCTCCTCTATTATAGCTCTATAGAATTCTCGCTCTCCGTAATCCACTAGTTTAGATACAACTCTAGGAAGTATTGTTGGCCCTATACCTCTAGCTAGCAATGCTTCGATAACGTATTTGCCTAATCCTTCTGCCGAATAGGACAGCAGTAGAGTAGCGACTTTCTGTAGATCTTTTAGTCTTTTCCCCTCTTCTCTAGTGAGTTTCTCCTTATCAAGGTGTTTTCTGATTATGTGGACTGCTTCTTCATCTCCCTTCCATGTAATAGCTACAAGCCTACTGCTGCACCGAGGGCACTTAACATATTCTGAAGGATTCATATCACTTGGTTTGATAGTCCACGAATAACCACAGCTCAAGCATATCATTCTGGCCTCACTGTTTTCCAGCCTTTTCTTAACAGCTTCTATCATTAGGCTTTTCAGCATTGTTTGCCTTCCGGAGCCAGTTTCAGGCCTTCTCATGTACGGGTTTTCGAGAGTTTGTTGCGCTAGGAAAGTAGGTTTTCCCTGGTGGTTATCTATAATCTTGATGCTATCTGTCTTGAGGTTTTCTAGGAAGTCTAGGACAGCGTTCATATCGTTATTCTCGATGAGCATCTCGTTAATCACCTCTCGCTCCAGAACGCTACCTTTATATATTTGAGTTAGTTTTCGAAGTGTTTCCGAGGATAACCTTGTGTCACGGCTTATTACGCCCATTCGCTTCGCTATCCATGAAAGCCTAATCTTATAGGCGTAAGTGTTTCTGACGTGGTCTATGAAGAGGCCTATTAGTTCTGGTAAATCCGTTTTTGATAACTCTCTGAGTGAGTCAGCGATCATTTTAGCTAGAGCTTTTGCTGACATATTGGAGGTGAATAGTATTGAGTATGGTATTCTACTGTATTCAACATGTTCAATTCTAGATATTATGCTTGAAATTAAAAGTCCCAGCGTATAATTACCCTTACTACCAAGGCATGTATAAAGCAGAACACCGCCATCTATTATTTCTAGGACGGGTTTATAGTAACCTAAATCTGACAGACTGTTCGAACCACGACATAATTTCTCAACGAGTGAATATAGTTTAACCCTAGTGTTTTCCGATAGAAACTCACCGTATCTCTTACTGATTAAATTTAAGGCATATTTTTTGTCGTATAGAATCAATTGAAGAATACCGCATACTTCTCTAGCAACCTTGTATTCAACTGGAATCAGTTCTCCTTCCCATGAAGGTATTCTAGCTTCAGATACTCCTTGTAACATCACATATATTTTCCCCTTCTCAGTATCGATATCCAAGACACGCCAAATTTTACCTGCTAGAACAAAGTAAGGTGCTTCTCTGCTAATATTGGAGACCACGAAACGTTCTGATACCTTTCCTATCATTTCTCTTGACGAGATATCTATTACAGTGTAATCTGGTTCGCTGGGAATCATTGAGACGCTATAGAAATAGCTTCTGGTCCTTCTACCCCAGGTAAGTTCCCTTTCTCTTTTTCTCAGGGTTCTAAGGTTCTCCATGAAATCAGTGATTTCTACTATTTCATCCAACCCGAGATTCCGATAGAATGGTAAATGTGAAACATAATGATATAATTCATCTATTCTAATTGGCCTAGAGTCTAGGACGAACCCTGCAATACCATGGGCCAAGGTGTCAAGAGGTTTATCGTACATTGGAAGGTCTTCCAGGTCACCGTTTTTCGTTCTTCTCGCTATAACAACTGATTCTATTATCTCATATATGTTAGGTATTGTTATGACGTATCCCTTGCTTAAACGGCCCAGCAGATGTCCTGATCTGCCAATTCTCTGAGATAGATTAGTCGCTCTTCTGGGGGACGTTACTTGCACTACTCTATTAACTGAGCCTATATCGATACCGAGTTCCATGCTTGATGTAGAAACAAGTATCTGAATTTCCCCTTCCTTGAATTCTTTCTCTACTCTTTCCCTTATACCTCTATGTAAACTTCCATGATGAACGCCCACACTGGACTTATTTCTTCTACCTAATTCTACTCCGAGCCTTTCAGCCACTTGGCGCGTGTTTACGAATACTAGAGTACTGCCTTCCCGCGATGCTATTCCAGTAATTATCGAGGCAAGATCGGGCCAGAAACCGTTCTTGGATCCTGTTACCTCTACCTTTATATTATATTTTTTGTATGATGGGTCTATAGCTAATAATGGATAGCCGCCTAAGGCTTCACTGACCCTTCTTATGCTTTTCTCCGACAATGTTGCTGATAATGCTATTAGCTGGGGGTTTCTCCCAATTAACCTTTCTAAACGCTTTATAGTGATGAAGAACTCTACTCCGCGCTTGCTGTCAAGGAGTTCATGGATTTCATCAATTATTATCCATCGTATGTTTTTTAGGTGCTTCTGAATCTTGCTTACAGTTATTAGTAGGCCGAAGGACTCAGGTGTTGACACCATTATTGTAGGAGGTGTTGCCATGAATTTCCGCCTGCCCTGTTGTGTTGTGTCGCCGTGTCTTACCATAAGGGTATAGCCATTCATTTCTATAAGTCGCTTCATTCTATAATGAATATCCCTATTCAAAGCCCTGAGAGGGGTAATGTATACTACTCTTATACCCTTGGGATTCATTTCTAATTCTCGAAGCTTGGATAATACAGGTATAAGGGCGGCTTCAGTCTTTCCCGTTCCCGTAGGAGCTACAACCAGTACATTTCTACCGGAAAGAATCAATGGTATAGCCTTTTCCTGTATAGGAGTAGGTTCAACATAACCTAAAGAGCATAATATGCTAATTAAACGTGGATTTAATCCCAGATTATTCCACAAACAAGCATCATTCCTTATCATAACATTAATATCATTCATTCCTTACAGCCGCCACTCATTTTTACTACAACCAGGCTTTTTATGATATAATGGCAAAAAGCAGGGGGTATCATGAGCTCAATGAAATACACTACAATAACCGCGAAGAGAATTGCCATATTTCTCGCACTCTATTCAATATATCTTGTTCTACTGATGATAACCTTGTTGAAGATCTACGTTCCCTACAACGCCTTAAACATAAGCATGGTAATCTATCCAAGCGTTCAACCCTTGATACTGCTCATAATACTGTTAACTCTAGGATTAGGATTCTCCTATTTAGGAACTGGGAGTCTTTTAGAGTATATCTCAGTACTACTGGTGAGCATATATATTCTATGGCTAACCCACCCTGAGATAGGTTTAGCAGGTGTTATGCTAGTCCTCTCATTACCACTAGTCATAACACTAGCACCAATCGTTCTTCATACGATTAGGAAAAATAAGAGTATAGAACCATTGTTTTCAAAGTCCTCAGTTTGCATAAGTACTGGTGTGAAACCGCTTTTCATCATAGGATATATATCAGGTATCGGAATAGGATACTCTATTCAGGGACTATTCGGTTGGTTAACTATATACAACAGCTGGCTTTACTGGTTATCTGGAGTTTTGGCATCCTCATTACTGGGTTTATGCTTCTTTTACTACAACCCCGTTTTACTCGGATTATCGTCTTCTTTTTCCGTTTTCTCCCTTCCATTATCCGTAGTCCTAGGTCTTACTTCACCGTTACGAATATCTTTCAAAGGTAAAGACCTGGATGTTGGGGGTGTAGTTGGAGGCCTTTACTTCTGGTGTAAACTAGACTCACTGGAGCCACCGTTCAACTACAATAAGGGAACGGTTAGCTGGCACTGGGCCATGATCTCAAGTAGTAAATTGTATTTGGACTTCGCCATTGAATCTCCTGGGAAACCTAATTTGAATACTATTGTGATAGGTAGGAGTGGTTCTGGGAAATCGATGTTGACTAAACGTCTGGTAACTTATTTCTCCGCGAAGGGTCATAAGGTGTTAGTCTTAGATTTCCACGGAGAATATGATGAGGGTTTTTTAGAAAATAGTGTTACAGTTGATTTTTGGAACAAGGACTACTACCTAGATTTCAAAGCAATCAATGGAAACGAAGAGTTTAAAGCGCAAGTAATTGCTGATGCCTTCAAAAGCATATACAACCTAGGAGATCGCCAGTATACAATGCTCTATGACGTTTTGATTGATTATTTTTCCATTGAAAACGCTGAAAACCTCTCTAAGTATATTCCAAGGAGCCTGCTAAGTTTAGCAGGCTCCTCAGGTATAAGTGATAAATCAAGCATTATCGGGTTAACACAATATGTTCGCCAGTTGGAATACTTGTTTGAAGGTAAAACCCCTGTCAACTTATTGTTGGAAGGGGAAAAGAATATGATAATAGATCTATCAGGAATACCTGGAATGCATCTGAGAATAGCAACAGCTGAATTAGTTCTAAGAATACTGTATAACACCATGGCAAAGATGCCTCAAACAAATCGCCGGCTACTTGTAGTAGAGGAAGCTCATCATTTTAGCAATAATAGCATATTAAGTAAGCTATATACAGAGTCGAGGAAGTTTGGCTTAGCTATAATTAGTATAACCCAAAACCCGAAGGTTTTACCAAGGGATATTGTTATAAACTCTACTTCAAAGTTTATGTTCGGAATGGATGAACCTGAGAACCTGGATTACATGTTGAAAATTCTGACTCCATTAGACAGGGATCAAAGTATGATCCTACGAAAAACTCTTTCATCTCTACCTCCAGGATATACAATGTTTGATAACAAATTAATAAGTAAAGATATATGGCTTATTAAGGTTTTTTAGCAGACCCAGCTATCTGTTTAAATGCAGTTAATGGGTGAATAGCTGTTGAGTGCTGATGAAATCACAGCAACTGAAGAGCAAGAGGAGGAGGTTACAGGTACTGAAGAGAGAGCTGAAGAGGAAGATATAGGCTTTATCGTTTTGAGTTCTACTCTTGTTGAATCCATGCTTACATATATTGATATCCTTGAGAGCTTGGCGAGAGGCGAAATAACTGTAACAAAAGCGAAAACCTATATCACAGAAATAAAGCCTCCTGAAGTCAAAAAGAAGAGATCAAAAACTAAGAAAAAGGCTATAGTGAAAAAGAAGACCAAGAGTACTAAGACTGCAAAACCAAAAACAGTGAAGAAAGCAAGAACCAAAAAGAAAACCAAAAGGAAGGCTTCAAAATGATTTCTCAATATTTACCTCGTTATACCCTACCTCTTTTAATAATTGCGATAACTTTTCCACTGGAAACCTTTTATCGAATATTAATATGACAAAGCCTGCATTATCCCGTTTTTCTAGCCTAATCTTGTCTATTGAGACGTCGCCTCTCAATAAATCACTGTAATCATGTGGTAATGGAATATAATCCCGCTGTTTTCTACGCATCATTTCATAGAAGACATCGAAGTTCTCTGCTATCCTTAATGCTTCTCTAACTTCATCTTTATCTCTCTCTCCTTGAAGAATGCTTAGGAGTTCCAAGGCCTTCTCTTTTGGAAGTTCTATTCTACTGTATCTAGCTAAATCCAGTTTTATCTTAATAGACTCCATCAGTCCACCCATTTGGGGGTTTAATTAGTATGATAAAATAGTTTTTAGCCGGATATAACACTTATACTGATTGATGTAAACGAATTGTCCTTAGGGTGTTAAGCTTTGTTGAAGGCATCTTATGCTAATGTGTCTAAGCTCAAATATGTGACTCAAGCACTTGCAAAGGTGGGGGATGAGGCTCTAGTTTTAGCGGGAGCAGATGGGCTGCTTTTCAAAGTTTTGAGTCCTGACAAGCTTATACTAGCGATATTCCGTATGCCGCTTTCATCGTTCGAAGAATATCAATTAGAGGAAGAGTATAAGTTTACAGTCAGAACTGATAGGATTAGTGCAGCAATGAAGCGTGGTACAAGGAATGACGCACTAGAGCTCGAATACTATCCTGATACAAACAACCTACGCATGATATTCCGTGACAAGAAAACAGGTGTTCCGAGGATCTTCGAGATACAGACAATGCCAGGGCTTAATGATATCCCTGAACCGAAGGTCAATCTAACAACGAAAATACTGATGGGAGCCGACGACTTTAAACACATTCTTTCAGATGCAAAAGCCATAGGGGCAAACATCATAACGTTAATAACAGAAGCCGACGATCTAACGGTTACTGCCTCCGAGGAACCCTTTGAATATAAGGGAGTATTCAAACAAGACGCGCCTCTCATAGACATAGATACACCGGGAAATGAAAAAGCAAGCTACTTGCTAGCAGCACTACAGGCAGCAGCTAAACCAGCAGGAGCCGCAGAACAACTTGCAGTAGAATTCTCCACAAATATGCCTATGAAGCTTGTTTATAAGCTCCCAGGAGGAGAAGATCTTTATCTATGGGTAGCTCCAGCAGTTGGCTAAACTATTTCTCTTTGCTATCAGTTATATACGACAAGATCTTTCTAGAACGGCTTCCTTCTGTAACTTTTCTTTTAGCCATTTTCAACCCCGGAAACCACGCGGGATTAGGACAATTATCTCTTTCGGGGCACATGAGGCAGCACCATGGGCATACCATTAGCCCTGGCTTTAGACCGCATTCTCTGACAGGACCATGTCGACCGCATATATCGCATCTTTCCCATGAAAGGGTATTTCTATTCACTTCCTTTTACCTCGTTCTACATAATAGGCCCTCCTAGCGGAGGTCTACCCGGAGGGACATTGGTATTGTACCCCTCCCCGGATCCCCCCGCTCATCGGTAGGCCTCCTATAATTATTATTTCCCAAGGTTTAATTGCTCAAGGATGCTCTTAAAACTGACTGCATCACCGAACATATATATGTTGTTAAACATTACATAGGAAGTGGTCTTATCTTTGCTTTCCATGTAACCTACTATACGGTTGAGCAGTTCCCTTAAGTCGTCCTTCGTGTATTTATACCTGTAATTCACCTGGCGTCCACCCAAACCATGTAGCCTTATGTAAACCAGTTCACTTCTATATTCTACGGGTAGGAGACTTCTAAGCATGTCTGTCGACAAGACCAACCCCGTAGTTTTCTCAGTTATCCTAGCAAGCTCTTCTTCATAGTCTAATGTGGCTCCTCTAACCTCCCATATAGGAGTGAACCCTTTGTCTACTACGGTTGTTAGAAAATGCGATATTCCATTAACATCTACAGGTTTAAATGAACCGGGCGTCTGGAATACTAGTAACTTTGCATTAACTCCTCTTGCCGCCTTGATTACTTCTTCAAGTAACATAAAATTCTCTTCAGTAGGCTTTAGGCCACCTATCCTATCCTTATTTATCTTCATGGTTGTTTCCAGTAGTTTTGCCTTTCGAACTAGGAGCTTGTTCCAGCCATGGGTTATTAGAAACCATACTTTGACCGTAAACTCAAGGTTCGAGGCTCTTTCCTTCCATTTGAGATATTTACTAGGTTTAGGCTTATAGAACGTTTCTTGTATTTCGATGACATCTAGTTTTTCTGATATAACCTCGATTTTTCTTGGGAGACCGCATACTCCTACTCTGATATCCATAAGGGTCCCTCTTCCACTATTTGGCTAAGATATCTTCTAAACTCCTGTTTATTATAGCATTTAATGCTGGTACAATAAGTGTCCGCTTCTAAATCCTTTAGTTTATCCACCGTTTTCATCCATTCTTCTTCATTGGAAGCCCATTTTTCATTTAACGATCCTAGCGCATCCCCTACAGTCGCAATCGTCCTTAACGGATCATATATTATATAAGTAGTGGACCCCGGAGTATGTCCTGGAGTGTGGGAATATTCTAGTTTGACCATATCCTCTTCTAGTAAACCTTTCTCCTCCCTTAACAAGTACCCTACAGGTGTAGGATGGAATCGAGTATTATACCTATAGGAATCAGTTAACAAGGGATCGCCTTCCTTTATGGCTTTAGAGTCTTCTTCATGGCTAACGATTACTGCTGAATGGCTCCGGTGAAACATGTAATCCCCGCCTGCATTATTGAAGTGACAATGCGTATTGTAAACCCTATATATCCGCTTCCCAGTTAACCCCAAGAATATAATGCTATGAATAATCTGCTCATATACCCCTCTGAGACCGGTTCCTGAATCTATTAGGGATAAATGGTCTCCTTGATCAATGAGTAACGAAATCGCGTCAAATGGATAGACCATGCTAGGTTCAAGTACTCGATACACATATTTGCCTATTCTAATCATAATGACCGCCTGTTTCCTGAGGCTTTAAGAGTTGCCGAAGGAAGTAATACCATCAAATGATGATATAGGAAAAATTGCTAGTAATAAACACTATCACATAACTCTTATAGGACGTATGAAGACCATCCGAACTTCCGGGAGACCATTGAGTATTTCTTTGAGTTCCTCCACACTAACTTTTGCATTGGATAAGTCAACAACCATGGTACACTCAGCGATATCGCCCCTTCGTATAGTAGAGCATCGGGTTGTAATCTGATCAGTTCCTTGCCTAGCTAGTTCATCAGAAACCGATGCGAAAGCTCCTGGAACATCTTGGAACTCAACCGCTATCTCATAAACATTTTGACCTGAACTAATTATGGGCGTCAGAATTATCTCTTTGCTATCAGAATCTCCTATTATAACAAGATACATTCCTTCATTGATACCTAGGGTTTCACGTATCAATGCAGGAATTGTAACTCTTCCCTTAGCGTCCATTCTGACTATATCTGTTATTCTCATAGGAACACACCTCCCTTTCCCACGTTTATTCCACGCGATTATATTAAACCGCTTCAATCCGCAATATATAGTTTCCCATCATACATTACTCAAAGCAGCTAGCTAAAATTATAATTGTCAAGCTCTTGCAGAGAACTACTTAGGAACGGTAATGCGGAAAGGTGCTTGGTTTTGAGCAGAGTCAGAGGGCAACTAGAAGGGGCATATAACCCGCATAAAGTAGAAGATCACGTTCACAAGTTCTGGGAGGAAAATGGGATATACCATAAAGTAAAGGAAAAATCCTCTAAAAGCAAGAAGAAATACTACTTCCTAGACGGGCCGCCGTATCCTTCATCAAGCACATTTCACATAGGAACCGCATGGAATAAAACAATTAAAGACTCTATGATTAGATTCTTCCGGATGAAAGGATATAACGTCTGGGACCAGCCTGGTTATGACACACATGGACTTCCCATTGAAGTGAAAATAGAGAAGGAGCTGGGTCTGAAAACGAAAAAGGATATCATGAAAATAGGAATAGACAAATTTGTTACCAAGTGTATGGAGTTCGCAAAGAAGAACGTTAATGGTTTAACAAGCGGATTCAAGGATCTCGGCGTTTTCATGGACTGGGAGAATCCCTATCTCACTTTCAAAAATGATTACATAGAATCAGGTTGGTGGATGATTAAGAGAGCAAACGAGGAAGGTTTACTGGAGAAAGATTTGCTCGTACACCACTGGTGTCCTCGCTGTGAGACTACTCTTGCAGATTACGAGGTATCCGAGTATAAGGAAATAGAGGATCCCTCAATTTATGTCAAATTCAAAGTTAAGGGAAGAGATAAGACATACATAGTTATCTGGACAACAACTCCCTGGACTTTGCCTGCAAACGCTTTTGTAATGGCACATCCTGAAATTGAGTATGCCGAAATCAAAGTAGAAGATGAGACTCTCATTCTATCGAAGGCAAGAGCACCTATAATCTTGAAGCAAGCTGGGGTTACGGAGTATAGGATTGCCCGAACATTTAAAGGAGTGGAATTGGAAGGTGTTGAGTATAAACATCCCCTTGAAGATGAGGTTACAGCTCAGAGGATTTTAAGAAACTATCATAAGGTAATTCTTGCACCTGAAGCAGTAACCGAACACGAGGGAACCGGGTTAGTACACTCCGCACCAGGCCACGGTGACGTTGATTTTGAGGTGGCTAGGGAGAATGATGTACCTATAATATCACTAGTGGGGGATCAAGGCAATCTAACAGAGGGTGGAGGTAAATACGCTGGCTTGTACTTCAGAGATGCAAATAAGTACATCATAGATGACTTGAAGAAAAAGGGGGCCATCCTATACGAGACTAGAATAACCCATAAATATCCAGTATGCTGGAGATGCAAAACCCCCCTACTACTGAGAGCGACTGAACAATGGGTTATCAGAGTTTCCAGGTTAAAGGATAAGCTGATCGAGGAGGCTGAATCTATCACCTGGCAACCTGAATGGGCTAAGACCAGGTTCATCAACCTCCTGAAAAATGTTAGAGACTGGGTTATAAGCAGGCAAAGGTTCTGGGGCATACCATTACCATTATGGGTATGTAAGAAATGCGGCCACATTGAAGTCATAGGTAGTATAGATGACGTAAAACGTCTAGGTGGTAAAGTACCCGAAAACCTTCATAGGCCTTGGATAGATAAAGTAAAACTGAAATGCCCTAAGTGTGGAGGAGAAATGGAAAGAATAAAAGACGTTACGGATGTTTGGTTCGACAGCGGCATATCATTCTATGCAAGCCTTGGGTATCCAAGGAGCAAAAAGTTATGGGAGTCACTAAAACCTGTTGACTTCATAACTGAAGGCCACGATCAGATACGGGGCTGGTTCTTTAGCTTACTTAGAAGCGGGGTTATAACATTTGGGTCAAAACCGTACAACAGAGTGCTTGTACACGGATTCACTCTAGACGAACACGGGTTCGAGATGCATAAGTCACTCGGCAACTATGTCGAACTAACAGAGGTAATCAATAGAATGGGAAGGGACGTCTTCAGATGGTGGGCCATGATGACTACTACATGGGAAGACATGAAATTCTCGTGGAATGGTATGGAGAAAGTGAAACGAGACCTCTCAATAGTCTGGAACGTCTACAATTTCGCACTGACATACATGTCCCTAGACTCTTTCGACCCTACCGAGAACACCGTTGACAATTACTATGAATACATGAAACCAGAAGACAAGTGGATCCTATCAAGGCTCCATAAACTAATCCGTGAATACGAGGCAGCGATGTATGATATGAAACCGCATGAAGCAGCCCGAGCTATTAGAGAGTTCATAGTAGAAGACGTTAGTAGGTGGTACCTTAGACTTATCAGGAGAAGAGTATGGATCGAGGAAGATACTGTAGATAAGAGAACTGCTTACACGGTACTCTACAGTATCTTAAACAACTGGCTTGTGCTTGCCGCCCCGTTTATACCGTTTATAACAGAGAAATTATACCGGGAACTCGTGTATAAGTCAGGGGATGGCTTCGAATCAGTTCACTTAGAAAACATTCCCTCATATGAGAGGAGGTTCATTAACGAAGAAATTGAGGAAGCTATGAACCTCGCCAAAGAAATAATTGAGGCAGCCCTGGCAGCTAGAATGAAGGCTGGAATAAAGATTAGAAGACCTGTTAAAAAAATATTGCTCTCACCCATAGATAACAGCATTATAACAAAGTTAGAGCCGGTGAGGCAGATAGTTCTAGAGGTGGTTAATGCTAAGCGTTTTGAAGTTGTTGGCGAAGGATTTATCGAGTCGCAGATTGTGAAAAGCGTAGAGCCTAACTACAGTGCCATAGGCCCCGAGTTCAAGAAGAAGAGTAAGAAAATTGCTGCTATAATTAAAGAGAAGAGCCGTGAAATAGCTGATAGCATAGTAAACAATGGTTATTATACTGTCGAGCTGGGCGGAGGGGAAACGCGTTTAGAGCCTAGACATGTTAAAATAAAAGCTGAATATCCCACCTGGCTTAGCGTGGAGGCTTCCAAAGTAGGCCTGGTAGCAATAGACTCCAGATTAGATGAAACCGAAATACTTGAAGGGCTAGCCAGGGAGATTGTAAGAAGAGTTCAGTTTATGAGGAAAGAAATGGGGTTAGGCGTAGAGGATAGCATCAAGGTTTCAGTTACAACTGATGACCCCCTAATCTCCAAGGCAATCAACGAATACCGTAACTATTTAATGAGGGAGGTTAGAGCAATAGAAATCGCAGATAACCCTCTCAATGGGCATAGGAAGGAATGGGATATTGACGGTGTAAAGGTTACTATAGCCATAGAACAGTCATAGTGAAGGATGCTACCTATGGAGAAAGAGAAAATAGCATTCACTCCCACGGAGATTAAAACATACTTTTACTGCCCTCGACTGTACTTTTTCGAGTTATATATCAAGGAGAAACCTTCTATTAAACGCAGGATTAGAATAGCTTTAGGTTCTCTCTATCACATTCTGAAGAAATATATCAGTATTCTCAGAGGTAGGGAAGCTGAAAAGACTATCTCCGTAGAGCTAGGGAACTACGTTTTAACAGGGCGAATGGATGCTTTAGAGATTCGTGAACAGGAAGTAATCATCCATGAATATAAGAGTGGAAAAGGCCCCCGCGAAGGAGCTTGGCTATCCGACTATATGCAAGCCTTAACATATGCTTTTATCAATATAAGAAAAGGCAGTAACAATGTTAGAATAGAACTACATTACAGAGCTAAAACCGTTAACTTCACCGTTGACTCTGAGTCGGTAGAATTATTGCTGAAAGCCCTTAGTGATATGTACTTAGTGAAGAAATATGGCGTTTTTCCCGATCCCAATCCTACTCCTCGCAAATGCTCAAAGTGCCCTTATAGGAAGACATGTGAAAAGTTGTCAGAAGACGATGCCTTGGGTTCCTGGGTCAAGGAGATTAGCCCTGTTCATAAACTCAAGTAAAGTAGTTTAATATTATAGCCTCCGGTTTTTAGATAAACTCTGATAATATAATTAAAGACATAGGAGATGAACGCTGTATGGAAGATATTCTTGAAAGGAAGGTTGCCGAACTTTATGGAAGCATAATAAAACAGAGGACTCCTATTAGAAATCCTCATCTAGCATTGGAGGTCTTGGAGAAGGAATATAAGCTTGTGGTAGATGAGAGAATAGTTACACTTACATTTGCCGCTTTCTATAATGGGCGGCCTGTGCTTTTTGAGGGCCCCCCAGGTACTGGTAAAACTGAAATAGGGTATGCATTACTTGAACTGTGGTCTGGAAAGCAGCCCTTCATTCTCCCATGTAGCGAAAACTATGATGAATATAGGGTTATAGGCGATTTCCATCCATTAATGGCTATGAAACTAGGCTTTAACGAGGAATCCTTCACACCCCGTCCTTTATTATCAGCATTACTGCTTGATACTGGAATCCTTATTGACGAGGTTAGACGGAGTAGCGAGGAGTTCCAAAATATGGTTTTAGATATTATTGATAAAAGAAGGATAATAATACCGGAATTGAAAAGATATTATAAAGCAAATGAATTAGGGTTCCAAGTAATTTTTACAAGCAACCCTGAGGATATTGGCCAGAACGAGCTAAGTGATGCTTTTCTAAGAAGGGTTATTAGATTGGAGTTCGATTACCCTCCATCCAACATTGAGGAAAGGATCATGGAGTTGCGGGCACTAAGTAAGCCTATTCTAGGAGGAGATGTCCTATCGTTCATGTCTGAAGTGATAGAGATGCTTAGAAAGTCCCCAGCACTATATAAACCTGGGACTTCAGATCTTGTCGAATGGGGGAGGCTCTCACAGATAATTGCCCAGCTTTACGAGAGAGAGAAAGTTACAATAGAGGATGCTATTGAGGCTGCCTATGCTGTTTTACTCAAAAGATTAGAGGATAATGAACTTGTTGAAAAGACTCTGAGAGATGCGGGGAGCCATATTGACCTCTGATACCTGGAAATATATAGATACTAGTAGAGTAAGTCCTAGAGAAGCTATAATTTTCTCTAGATTAATAGAGACATATGCTGTTTTGCAGGATTTAGAAGGGAAAGTTAGGGAGAGAGATTTAAATCTAATATGCGAATCTATTGGCATATGTACTGGAACGCCTAGAGAACCCGAGAAGCTTAATGATCCTGAAGCACTGATTGAACAAGGCCTCTCGATACTGGGACTACGTTATGGTGATTGCTTCAGGAGGAGAGATGTCTATAGATCTCCTGATCCTAGGAAATCTGTTTCACTTTTCGTGCTTCTAAAACGTCTTGGTGTAATCCGAGAAACTAGGTCTGGATTGCACAGAGTTTTAGATAAAAGAGAAATCCAAAGGTTGGTTAAACAATTCCGAAGAAATAATCGGTCTTTGAATAAGATAGTTGGAGAATCACAAGTTGGATGGAGTAGAGATGATCTTTTAATGGAGGCAGAAATTAAGAGTGATCTTAGTACCTATTTATCATACATGGATAATAAGAAGCTCCTAGATGTTTTGTCTGCAAGAATTAGGAAGAGAGACTGGAAGACAACTAGTAAAATAATTAAGGAATTAAATTCGAGAATAAATAAATTGAGCAGTAGAGAAATTTCGAGACTAGCACATGAAGTAGAAAACAATCCTAGAATAGCTGATAATAAACTGCTTGAAAACTTGCTGAAAAGAAAACCATCACTTACAAACAAATTAATAAGAAACCGTGAAAAAGCCAAGGCTATTGGGAATCAAATGCAAGGAACAGAGTTGGCAGCCGGTTATACAAGAAACATGGGGGGATCACCATCCTTTTCGACGTATCTTCGAAGATATCTTGAAACTGGCAACCTAGGATATTTAGATATGGCCTTATCGTCTGTTCGAGAAGATAATAACTATCCACTATATGACAGACTAGTCAAGTATATTGAGACGGGGGAAGACAGTGAACCTATAAAAGTACTTAGCCTAGCATACAGCTTGCTCTACCCAGAGACAGATGTTATTGCAAGTATTATTTCTAGTAAAAGCGTTAAGCGGAGGCTACTTCATTTTCTGCAGGATAGAATACTTGTAGAGGCAAAGGCTGGTAGAAAGAAAACGTCAAAGAAAACCTATACAGACTCGGGTAATAGCGGGCGCCTTGATGTGAGGAGAAGCTCATTCCGTTTAGCTAGATTCCATAATAAGCCACTCCTCTACAGAAGAAATGTTAGAAAGCATGGTGCTATTCTTGTCGTAGATACTAGTGGGAGTCTTTCACAGTTTTCAGGAGAGGTTATACTTTACTCATCACTATTTTCAAAATTAATTGAAACCCTCGTAGTATTCTCCGATAAATCCCAGGTATTCAAGTGTAGGAAGAAATGCAGAATTGACTCTATACTAGATAAACTGGCCTTTGGTGGCAATACAAACCTGGTCAACGCCCTGGAAACAGCGTTCGGTTTATCCAGGTACTATAGAAAAATCATAGTCATTAGTGACCTCAAACACAACGTTAGTGATAAAGGGTTACTTGTGAAGAGAGTAGGAGAAATACTGGCAAGGCAAAGGAAAATTGTTTTTCTTCTAGTAGGGGATTACGATAAGAGAACTTCAGCGATTTTAGCAGATACCGGTGCTAAATTAATCTTTCCAGGAGACGTTAGGAGGCTTAAGAGAATTCTTTATAGAGAGCTCCTATCCCATTGATCTAAGGGATTAACAATTTTAAAGGGATCTACTTATATTTGGTGTTAGAGCAGTGGTTGGATATAAGGGTGTGGAATAATTGAGCATGCAGGAAATACCGGCTGAATGGAAGAAATTCGCCTACAGGGGGAAGTCGCTAGAAGAACTCTTTAACATGTCTATGGACGAGTTCGTTAAGATGCTGCCCTCGAGGCAACGCAGAAGCCTCCGCAGAGGTTTCACTCAGGCTCAGATCAAGCTTCTTCTAAAGGTCAGGAAAGCTAGGCAAAAAATTGCTCAAGGCAAGAAGGTTGTGGTAAAAACCCATGTAAGGGATATGATCATTCTACCGGAAATGATTGGAGTAACAATCGCCGTATATAATGGCAAGGAGTATGTGCCCATTAGAATTATACCCGAAATGGTTGGCCATTATCTAGGAGAGTTTAGCCCGTCAACTAAGATCGTCCAGCACGGAGAACCAGGGTTGAAAGCTACGAGGTCAAGTCTACACATAGCCCAAAAGTGAGGTGGATATAGGTGCCTGTATGGGAGTATTCTTTTAAAGCAAGAGACGAGTCTAACCTGGCCAGGGCTGTGCTTAAAGATGTACCAGTACACCCGAAAGTTATGTATGAAGTCTTGAACACCGTAAGAGGTAAGCCTCTAGATGAAGCTATGGACTTCTTGGAACGAGTAATAGAGAAAAAAGAAGCAGTTCCATTTAGGAGGTACCGTGGAAAGCAAGCCCATAAAAAAGGTCTAGGTGCAAAATGGGGCTGGTCTGCCGGTAGATACCCTGTTAAAGCAGCTACATATATTTTGAAGCTATTAAGGAACGTTGAGAATAATGCTGACGTCAAGGGTCTAGATATAGAGAGGCTAAGGATCAAACATATTGCAGCTCATAAAGGAATGGTGATAAAAAGATGGATGCCCCGGGCTTACGGTAGGTCAAGCCCGAAATACAAGATTAGTAGCCACGTGGAGGTTGTTGTAGAAGAGGTGCGATGATTTGGTGTTGATTAAGAGGTACTTTATAAAGCAAGCCATGCAGAAAACAATGATAGATGAGTATCTTGCAAAGCAGTTTGCAAGAGCCCGGTACAGTGGAGTTGACATAGTTCAAACACCTATAGGTACTAGGGTCACTATTTTTGCTGAGAGACCGGCTCTCATAATAGGAGCTAGAGGAGCTACTGTCAGAAAGATAACACAAGTCCTTGAGAGGATCTTTCACCTACCTAATCCGCAGATATCTGTTATGAACGTAGAAAACCCTGATCTTGACGCTAGAGTCAATGCCTTCAGAATAGCTAGCAATATAGAAAAAGGATATCATTTCCGCCGTGTGGCTTTCATATCTCTTAGAAGAATAATGCAAGCAGGAGCATATGGAGCAGAGATAGTAATTAGCGGTAAACTAACTAGTGAAAGAGCACGCTTTGAAAAATACAAGGCAGGCAAGATCTATAAAACAGGTGAACACACTGACTATGTAGTGGATAGAGCAATTGCACATGCTCTACTCAAGAAAGGCATTATAGGTGTACAGGTAACCATAGTTAAACCAGGCACGCTTGGAGATTATGTAAGGATAAAAGATGAAAGTGAAGTTGCCGACTTCATAAACGCGATAAGAGAGCAGAGAAAAGCTGAAGAAGAAATAGAGGAAATATTAGAGGAAGCTGAAGAAGAAATCGTGGGTGAATCGCCCGAAGAAACTGTTGAGGGAGGAGAGCGGGCATGAAGATAAGTGAGATCAGAAATATGACAAGAGAGGAAAGGATGAAAAGACTAGAGGAACTTCGCAATGAACTAATCAGCCTTAACGGTAAAGTCAAAGGAGGAGTTGTTGAGAGTCCTGGTAAGATAAAGGTTGTCAAGAGAGACATCGCTCGCATACTGACCATTAACAGAGAAGAAGAACTAAAGAAAGCCTAGTAAATCCGTTTGACATCACTTAACATCCTCATTACATTATAATCCTAGTACAAAATTCTTTTCCCTTAATCTTATTCATTCTCATAGCAATTAATTTACTCACAGTTACGTCGTGCTCATATTATATAATCCTGGAGGAGAACTAAAGCAATTTCGGTGTGAACAGCCTTGAGGATAACCAGTAAAAACATTGTAAAACAAGAACTGATAGGACTACCTGTAAAGATAGTTAGACATAGTAACAGGCAACTGGAAAACATTGAAGGAATAGTATTGTGGGAAACAAAGAATATGTTGTGGATCAAGCGCCAGGACGATCGCGTTGTTAAAGTATTTAAATCCAGTGGTGTATTTATGTTTAGACTACCAGATAATACCTGGGTTAAAGTAACCGGAGAACTAATAAACCACAGACCAGAAGATAGGGTGAAAGAGGCGTTTAGACGCGGGTAAGATGGGAGGTGTATGTGTTGCCTGTAAAGAAACTGGTTAAAAATGTGGGGATACCTGGAATAGAACCGCCGAAAAGGACTTGTGATAGCCCGTATTGTCCATGGCATGGTAAGATTAAAGTTAGAGGAGTCATTCTCACCGGGGAAGTTGTGAAGTCAAAGACTCCTAGTATGGTAGTTGTCTCACATAGCTATCTCTACTATTCCAAGAAGTATAAGAGATATGAGAAGAGGACTAAGAAAATTCATGCTTACCGTCCTCCTTGCATTGACGTTAAGGAAGGAGATATAGTTGTAGTGAGCGAAACTCGTCCGATTTCGAAGACCATTAAATTTGTTGTAATAGGGCATAAGAAGAGGGTGGATTAAGATGCCGTCTAAGGTAAAGGTCAGTGTTTCGGCTTCTAGGAGAAAGATAAATGCTGGGCTTCAAGTGGGAAGTACTGTTCATACAGCGGATAATAGTGGTGCCAAGGAGGTTCTCATTATAGGAGTTCCCGGCTACAAAGGAAGGCTTAGGAGACTGGCTTTTGCAGGCGTAGGAGATATAGTAGTTGTCTCAGTCCAGAAAGGAACCCCAAACATGAGAAGACAGATAGTTCATGCAGTTATTGTACGTCAAAAACGACCCTTTAGAAGGCCGGATGGAACATGGGTAGCATTCGAGGATAATGCTGTTGTTATAGTGAACCCTGACGGAACGCCTAGAGGATCGGAAATAAGGGGGCCTATCGCCAAAGAAGCTGCTGAAAGGTTCCCTAGAATAGCCAACCTGGCTACACTCATAATTTAGAGGGATATGGAATGGCTAGAATGACTAAGAGTAAGCAACCGAGGAAACAGAGAAAGGCATTGTATAATGCTCCTTTGCATCTAAGGCAGAAGCAAATGACTGCTATCCTTTCCAGGGAACTGAGGGAGAAATTCGGTGTTAGAGATCTCCCAGTACATAAGGGTGATAGAGTAAGAATATTAAGAGGCGGATTTGGGGGAGTTGAAGGGAATGTCGTAAAAGTCAATCTCTCATCATACACTATCAACATAGATGGTGTGACCCGGAAGAAAGCTAGTGGAGACCAAGTATTCGCTCCTATACACCCGTCTAATGTGATGATCATCAAGTTAAACTTGGATGATGAAAAGAGAAGAGCTGTACTGGAAAGGAGAAGGCATACAGAAGAGTAACTATATAATACCAAATGAATTAGGTTGTATGGAGAGGTGTAGATAGAATGGCTAGAATGGGCGGACAAAGAAGGCTGAAGGCATTAAATACGCCTGCATTTTGGCCGATACTTAGGAAAAAGTATAAATGGTCTGTTAAGCCGATGCCAGGTCCTCATCCTTCTCAAATGAGTATTCCACTCCTCATAGTTATTAGAAACATTCTCAGCTTAGCTGATAATTCTAGAGAAGCTAGGAAAATAATTTCCGAAGGCCATATAGAAGTGGATGGAAAAATTAAGAAAGACTATAAGTACCCTATCGGATTTATGGATGTAATAAGAATTGTTGATACTGACGAATCTTATAGGTTCATCCCTTATCCTGTTAAGTTCTTTGCCCTTCAACCCGTAGATAAGGAGGAGAGTAAGTACAAACTATCCCTCATAAGGAATAAGAGTACAGTCAATGGAGGGCATATACAGTTAAACCTCCATGACGGGAGGAATCTTATCATAAAGGTGCAAGATTCTAGGAACCCGGCCGAGGATAATTATAAGACCCTGGGGACTCTTAAGATAAGTCTTCCCGGGCAGGAGGTCCTCGACTATTACCCGTTCGAGACGAACTCTATAGCAATAGTAATAGGTGGAAGGAACATAGGGAGAGTAGGCAGAATAGTAGAATATAAGAAAGGTATGAGGCTTTACCGTGGCGTAGTTACAATTCAAGATCTATATGGAAAGAGGTTCCAGACGAGCATGGATTACATATTCGTCATCGGGAAAGAGAAGCCTGAAATAAGCTTGCCGGAGGGTGCATGGAAGTGAGTGAAGCCTTATCGACAGAGACATATAATCGAATACTTGAAACATGGAGAAAGAGCCCTATGAGTAAACCTAAAATAACAAAAGTAACTGTGAATGTTAGTCTAGGTTATAGCGGAGAGCGACTTCAAAAAGTGGCTGAATTCTTAGAATCATATACGGGTCAAAAACCTGTTTACAGGAAGGCTAAGAGGACGATAAGAGCATTCGGAGTTAGGAAAGGCGAGAGTATAGCTGTCATGGTTACATTAAGGAAAGGTAAAGCTATAGAGTTCCTAGACAAGGCCCTTGAAGCGGTGACCAGGAAACTTAAAGCTTCAAGCATTGATATGCATGGGAATATATCATTCGGTATAGAAGAACACATATCCTTGCCAGGGGTCAAATACGACCCGGAGCTTGGTATAATAGGCATGGATGTTATAATAACGATAGAAAAACCCGGATACCGGATTACTAGGAGAAGAGAGAACAGGAAAACGCACATTCCTTTCCGCCATAGAGTAAAGCCGGAGGAAACCATGGTTCTTCTATCTGAGATGCTTAATGTACAATGGGTTTGAAGGGTGTTGGTGTATGGGTAAGTATAGACCTCCTAAGCCGAAAATTATGGGCCGTGGAGCTCAGAAATGCATGAGATGCGGAACTAGAGATGCTGTTATACAGAAATATGGCATTTACCTTTGTAGACAATGCTTCAGGGAGCTAGCACCCTCTTTAGGATTTAAGAAGTATAGCTGAGGTGACTGGATATGGTGATGCTTGACACATTAGCGAATACTTTGACATCCATATACAACGCGTCTGTTAGAAACAAGAAGGAAGTTGTAATAATGCCTTCGTCAAAGCTGATAGCGGCAGTACTGAAAGTTATGCAGAAAGAAGGCTACATAGGCGAATTCGAATACATAGATGATGGCAGGTGGGGTAAATTCAAAGTTCAATTACTAGGTAGAATAAACAAAACAGGTGTAATTAAACCCAGAATATCTGTAAGCTACAAAGATTTACAGAAGATGCCTGTTGACCTCCAGAAGTTCCTTCCAAGTAGGGATGTAGGTGTTCTCATAGTGTCTACTCCTCATGGAGTTGTAAGCCATAAGGAAGCTATAGAAAAGAGGACGGGTGGAGTTCTTCTAGCATACGTGTATTAAGGGGTGTCAATTCGATGGTAAGGGATGTTCATGTACTGAGAGAGGCTGAAATTCCAGAGAGAGTCAATGTTACAATTGAAGGATTAAAAATCATTGTAGAAGGACCTAAAGGTAAGCTAGAGCGAGATTTTAGCCATATGAAGCCTTTGATCCTAAAGAAAGAAAGTGACAAAGTAGTAGCAGAAGCATACTTTGCAAACGCTAAGAATAGAGCTAAGGTTGGAACAGTAATATCTCACGTCAAAAACATGTTCATTGGAGTAACCAAGGGATATAAGTATTACTTGAAGATAATCTTCTCTCACTTTCCAATAACAGTAAAGGTTGAAGGAGACAAGATACTGATCAACAACTTCCTAGGTGAAAGATCTCCCAGAATTGCCAGGGTAATGCCGGGTGTTAAAGTGTCGGTTAAGGGAGAGGATGTTATTGTAGAAGGGGTAGATATCGAGGCAGTCGGCCAGACAGCTGCGAACATTGAACTAGCCACTAAAGTTAGAAGGTTTGATAGGAGAAAATTCATGGACGGCGTTTACATTTACAAGAAGAAGGTGGTTGAAGAATGAGCGGTAAAGGCTTAAATAAAATACGGAATAGAATCTATGGGTTTAGAAAAAGGAAAATAAAGTTTGTCCGATACCTGTCATGGAGATTCTGGGGACTGGGAAGAGAAGAATCGTGGAGAAAGCCTAAAGGAATAGACAATAAAATGAGGCTCCAACTTAAAGGCTATCCACCCGTTGTAAAGATAGGCTATGGCAGTCCTAAGGATATACGGGGACTGCATCCTTCAGGGTTAAAGCCTATAATAATTAAATCCTTAAAGGATTTAGAAAATGTCGATCCTGAACAGGACATTGTTTATATAGCGTCTTCAGTCGGATTAAGATTAAAAAGTAAAATTATTGAAGCCGCGCGTAAACGAGGTATTAGACTAGCGAACGGAGGGATGATGCAATGAATTATCGGTTGCAGAAGAGGCTTGCTGCTGGGGTTCTAGGTGTAGGGGAATCCAGAGTTTGGATAAACCCTGATCCCGACGTATCTGATGATATCGCAGATGCTATAACTAGAGAGGATATACGGGGTCTAGTAAGACAGGGTCTCGTAAATGTAAAACCAAAGAAAGGGAATAGCCATAGTGGATGGCTAGAAAGAAGAGAAAAGAGGAGAAAAGGGCATAGAAGAGGCTATGGTAAGAGAAAAGGTACAAAAGGTGCTCGCTTAGACTCCAAGGAAGACTGGATTAACAGGATCAGGAAAATGAGAAGGTATCTGAGATATCTTAGAGATAAGGAAGTAATCGACAGGAAGGCCTATAGAAGGCTCTATAGATTAGCGAAGGGAGGCATGTTCAGCAATCTGAGCAGTCTTAAGAGGTATATGAGGGATCATGGCATAATAAGAGAGGAGTAAGGGGTGTACTTGAATGGGTAGAGGACCTAGATATAAAGTTCCTAGGAGAAGGAGAAGGGGAGGAAAAACTAACTATAAGAAGAGATATGTAATCATTATGTCGAGGAAAATACGGTTCGTTGTCAGGCCTTCTTTGAAGCATGTTAATATACAAATTATACAGGCTAAACCGGTAGGTGATGAGACTATAGCTGCAGCCCATAGTATGGAGCTAGCTAAGAAGTACGGGTGGAAAGGCGGTACATCTAATACGTCAGCTGCTTATCTCACAGGCTTCTTAGCCGGGCTTAAAGCTTTGAAGGCAGGAGTGAAGGAGGCCATTCTAGATATAGGTTTCATAACTCCTGTTCCTGGTGGGAAAGTTTTCGCAGCTCTTAAAGGGGCACTTGATGCGGGCCTCATTATTTCACATGGTGACAAAATGATACCTAGTGAAGATAGAATAAAGGGCGAGCATATAGCTAGTTATGCTTCAACTCTTAAAGAGGAGAACCCAGAGAAATATGAACGATTATTCTCTCATTATCTCAAAAATAATCTACCTCCAGAGAATCTATCTTCCCATTTCGAGGAGGTATTGTCTAAGATAAAAGAGGACTATGAAGACGTTATATCTACCCTAAACAAGGAAGAGGTGGTTAAGGCTTGAGTATTCAATTAGAAGGTTCCTGGGAGCCTAGGACTAGAGTTGGAAAAATGGTCAAGGAAGGCATGATAACTAGCATAGAAGAAATATTTGCTAGAAACATGCCTATTTTAGAGCCGGAAATAGTAGATGTACTGCTTCCTAGTTTAAAGCATGAGGTTTTGGACGTTAGAATAGTCCAAAAAATGACGGACGCTGGGAGAGTAACTAAGTTTAGGGCAACCGTAGTTGTAGGAAACGAGGATGGATTCGTAGGTATAGGGAAAGGAAAAGCCAGACAGCTACGTCAGGCTATAGAGAAGGCCATAGTTAATGCGAAGCTAAATATAACACCTGTTAGGAGGGGGTGTGGAAGCTGGGAGTGTACTTGCGGAGAAGCACATTCAGTACCTTATACTGTTAGAGGAAAGAGTGGCAGTGTGGAAGCTGTACTAAAACCTGCTCCGAAAGGTACAGGATTAGTTATTGGTGATGCCGCCAAGGTGGTTCTAAGACTAGCGGGTATAAAGGATGTTTGGAGTCAGACTAAAGGAGAAACTAGAACAACCTATAACTTTGCCCGTGCAACGTACAATGCATTGAGGAACACTTACTACTTTGTGACTCCAGTAGATTGGCTGAAAGCTTCGAAGATGTAGTATAGGTGAATAATTATGAGTAGCGGCCAAAAACTTTTCCTAGTTATCAGGATTAGAGGGACAGTGGGTTTACGTCCAGGAGTTAGGTATACACTCGATCTTCTTAGACTGAGAAGAAAATTCACTGCAACACTATATCATTCGAGTCTTAACGGGCTTAGAGACATGTTGAGAAAAGTCGAGTACTGGACGACTTACGGGGAAATTGACAAGGAAACACTAGTTCAGCTTCTAGAAGAGAGAGGTAGAGTAGCTGGAGACAAGCCGCTTACAAGCGAATGGGTAAAGGAGAATCTAGGTTTAAACGGCATAGAAGAACTAGCTGATAAACTGTTAAGCGGAGAACTTCATTACCACAAACTTGAGAAGAATGGAGTGAAACCCTTCTTTAAACTGCATCCTCCCCGTAAAGGATTCGAAAAAACTATAAAGCGACACTATCATGATGAAGGAGAACTAGGTTATAGAGCTTCCGATATAAATGGCCTACTGAAAAGGATGATCTAGGGGTGAAGCATTATGGTCGTACGTAGAAGAAGGAAGGTAAGGAAACTAAGGGGGAGGACGAGGTCAATGAGTTGGGGTAGAGTAGGACAACATAGAGGTCCAGGATCCCATGGAGGACATGGTGCCGCTGGAATGCACAAACATCGTTGGATGTGGACCATAAAACACGCACCGACATGGTTCGGGAAACACGGGTTCAACAAACCCTTCATACGAGATTATAATGTCAAAATAGTTAACGTAGGGGAACTAGACGAGAGTATAGACTTCCTAGTAAAACGAGGGCTAGCTAAAAAAGAAGAGAATTCCTATAAAATAGACTTAGAAAACCTTGGTGCACAGAAACTCGGGGGCAGAGGTAAAGTCACCAAAAAAATAGTAATCACAGTTAAAAATGCAACAGAACTCGCTGTCAAGAAAATTGAATCCTTAGGCGGTAAAGTCATAACGCGAGAAAGCGATTAGTCCTAATTCTACCTTGTCTAATCCTTCGAACTTTTATCATTAAATTCTATCAGCAGCATGCTTCTCTAATATTTTCTTATCGAATACGCCTACTGAACCTCCCTAATGTTAATTTTCAATGGGAATAATCGGTTGGTGCGGCGGCCGGGATTTGAACCCGGGACCCCCGGCGTGGCAGGCCGGTGTCCTAGTCCAGGCTAGACGACCGCCGCATCCATTGTTTGGTATCGGATTTAACTGATTAAAAGAATTTTATCTTAGATAAGTTGACTAGAGACGACGGGTGATTTGCTTGGTAGGTGTTTCCTGTTCTGTACTAGGTGGTTATCCTAGAAATAAGAGGGTGAGGCATTTAGTTAGAGATTATGAAGAGGGTAGGCTTAGTAGCGATGAGTTTCATCGTGTCCTGACCAATGAATCAGTGTTCCTTACTGGTGTTCAGAGGGCACTGGATTGTGGGTGTGTAGTTGATGGGATGCTTGAATGGCATGATATACTAAGATCTTTCGTTAATTCTTGGAGAGGAGTTTATCCTTCCGGGCTTCTAAGATATTTTGACAACAACTTTTTTTATCGAATACCTGTATTTCGCGAGGCACCCGAACCCATGAATTATGTTCTACCAGCAAGGTTTAACTTCATCAAGGATTACACTAGAAACTTCCCAGTTAAAGTAGTAGTTCCAGGTCCAGCAACATTTGTTGCTTTATCAAAAAATGAGACAGGTAAGAATGATATCTGGTTGGCTACAAAGATAGCTGAGGCACTTAACAAGGAGCTTAGTAGAATCGATGGAGAAAACATTGTAATTCAAATAGATGAGCCTGCCTTGACGGATAACGAACTTTATGCAAAGACTAAAGGATATCTAGGAAACCTGTATAGGCCACTACTATCTGGCTTAAACACCCCGGCAAGAGTGTCAGTTTACTTTGGGTGCGTTCTAGAAGATGCTTATACAGAGCTTCTCGATATCAAGGAGATAGATTTCATTACCCTCGATTATGTTGACTGCAAAAAAAGCGATTCTATAATTGAACAATATAGCGTGAAAAACAAGAAGCTTGGACTTGGAGTTATTGAAGCCAGGGATATCTACAAAGATAACTACGATAAGGTCAAAGCGAACGTTAATAAAATATTTGACAAACTAGGAGGTAGTTTGGGTTTACTACATTTAACTACAAGTACATGGCTAGACTTAATTCCCTTCAATTACGCTATCGAAAAGACTAGAATACTATCTGATTACTCCAAGAGGATAAAGATGGAGGTGGCCTAGAAATGTATGAAGTCCCCAAATATTTTCCCACAACTATTGTAGGTAGCTACCCCAAGATCCCTCCAGCGGAGGATCTGATAAGAAAAAGGAAGAAATGCTCGATCACTGAAGAAGAGTTCCATGAACTAGTGAAACCGTCTATTAAAGCTGTCATGGACGATTACCTACATGCTGGTGTGGATATTCTGAGCGATGGAGAGCAAGCTAGAGAAGATATGGTTGCATACTTTGCAGAACGGCTCAATGGTTATAAGGGTGGTGAATGGGTTAGAATATTTGATAGTGTATACTTTAGAAAACCGGTCATTGTTGGAGAAATAGAGTATATCAAACCGATGGCTGTTATGGACTGGGTATACGCTTCATCGGTATCTATGAGGAGGCCTGTTAAAGCAATACTGACAGGCCCTTATACTATGGCAGATTGGAGTTTTGATTTATTCTACGGAGACCGGAGAGAATTAGTCATTGCATTAGCTAAGGTTATTCGCAGGGAAGTAGAGGAATTCCTGAAGAAAGGTGCTAAATATGTTCAAATCGACGAACCTGCACTCTCTACAAGACCACTCAAAGAAGAAGTTGATGTAGTGAACGAAGCTTTACACATAATATTCGATGGGATCAAGGCAAAGAAAATAGTCCATATATGCTTCGGTAAAATAGAGAGAATTCTCGAGTATTTATTAGACTTCCCGATAGACCAGTTCGACTTCGAGTTCAAAAACAGTAATTTCAGGCTTCTACCATACCTAGTAGAGTATGAAATTGATAAAGAGTTAGGATACGGAGTCATTGATGTTCACTCAACAAGAGTAGAGGAGGTACAAGAAATCTTCAATGACATTGAAAAATTAGTTAAAACCGGAATAATTGGACCAGAAAAAATCTATGTTGATCCTGACTGTGGATTAAAGAGACTGCCCCGGGGAATAGCCGTTGCAAAACTGGAGAATATGGTTAAGGCTGCTAAGCTAGCTAGAGAAAAACTTGTTTAGATAAGGGCTCTAGCTATTAGAACTATTATAGTAAAACCTATTGACAGCAATACCAAAGATGTTGGGCTCATTTTCACTTGCCCCTCATACTCTTCATAGAAAGATATAAGGCCAGCTCCTGTCATGGGCCCAGACATTTTCTTAGACTTCGACTTACCCCTCTTCTTAGCCGGCACTTTTAGCCACCATTATTTAGTACTTTATTATCCAAGGTTTTAAACAATTATAGTCTACGAACATATGTATCTAGGGGGTAAATCATGCAGATTAGAGAAGCACAAGATTTTATCAAAGAGAAATATTTTGGCAAAGACTCGCTGAGAGGCCTTTTCAAATCTTTTACCTGGCTTGTAGAAGAAGTGGGGAAACTTGGTGAGGCTTTGCTTAAAGGGTCTTATAAGGATATACAGGGAGAAATCGCTGATGTTATGGCATGGACTCTTTCTCTTGCAAACTTAGTAGGGCTAGATGCTGAGAAAGCTTTTAAAGAAAAATATGGTTTAAACTGATAGATATCTTGTTTTATTTAAGGAATATGACTCGATTAGATATGGAATATTATTATTCTTTGTCTCGGTTACTATTTTCCCGTTAACCCTTCTTATTGTTACAACGGAATCAGTTATCTTATATCTACATACTGGGCAACGATAGTATCTGTAGACAACCCTAGTCCCATCATGCTTGAGCTCTACTTCTATTTGATAGTTCATTAACGAACCACATCTCGGACAAATAAGCCCTGTTTTCTTCTTATCTGACATTTTCTTCACCCCTCCAACAATTTTTTTACTGCAGATTCCCCGTTTCTACAGTATTTCTAGACGCTTCTGCCACACTCTGCTGTAATAAAATTCTCCATATAGGAGTCTATATTTTTATTTAGCAGTATTCTATACTTGTTATATTATTATAGCGTTTGAAAATTGATAGTATTAGATGCGGAGGTGTAGTAAATTGATGATTTCAGGGTATATTAGAGAACCATTAGCCATTATTGGTAAAGACGAGTCTATGATGAAGGCTAGGGCGTTGATGAGAAAGTATGGTGAGAGACTTGTTGTTATATTGAATGAGGAAGGGAAATTCAAAGGTTTTCTAACGAGAAGGGAAACCGCTATAGTAACAAGCGCTAAATCTGGGTTACGGGCTATTGAACTTGCTAGAGACCATCCTATAATTACCCCAGAGACTCCGCTCGAGAAAGCGTTTAATGAAATGGTTTCTCAGAGAGTTTGGGAAGCTGTTGTCATCGACGATCCTGCTTCCAATAATGTGATCGGAGTAGTTACACTCAGAGATATTATAGAGAAGTTTATAGAGAAAGGGTATAAACCTAAGGCTGTTTCCGTATCAGAAATAATGACGAAAGACAAAGTTGGAGAAATGATTGTTGAACCAGGTACTAGAGTTACTAAAGTCTGGAGTAAACTAGTGCTGAAGAGCTATCCTGCAGTAATAGTTGTCAGATCCACGGATAATCCTGTTCCTATTGGTATAATAACTGCTAAAGATTTAGTGGATTCTAGTAGATGGAGGTTTCACAGAGAAGGAGAAATCAAAATAGCCATCCCAGCAAAAGCTAAAACCATAATGACGAGAGGAGTAGTAGTAGCAACATTAGATACGCCCATAGAGTATATAGCTAAAACTATGGTCGAGAACGACTTCTCAATTATACCAGTAATAGACGATGAAGGTAAGGTTATTGGAGCAGTTACACAAGAAGATATCATAAGAGCATATCTAGAAGGAGCGAAACCCGGAGCTGTTAAGGTCAAGCCTAGGGTTGTTGTCAAACCTGTTCCAGAAATTGAAAGGATCACTTTTGTCAAAGCAGAATCTATGCTACAGCAAGTTCTAGTGAAAAAAGAAGCCGTGGAGATACCGCCAAAGATTACTGCTAGGGAATTGATTATTCCAGAACTTCCAGCAATGTCTATCAACGATACCGTGGAACACGCTAGAAAACTTATGCTTAGACACCGTGCGAATTACATAGCAGTATTAGACGATTCAGGGAAGGTTATAGGAATAGTTTCTAAGTGGAATATGCTTAAAGCTATTTCTCTAAAAGGACCGATCTGGAAAAGGAGGATTCATGATAAATTCTTCATAGACAGTATCATAATTAAAAACCCTCCTAAAGTTAAACCAGATGAACATATAGAGAATATTGCGTTAAAACTTCTGGCCGGCAATTCGGATGTAGCACTGGTCGAAGATGAAAACGGTAGTCTTCTAGGTTTCGTGACCAAGGATAGTATAGTAGAGAAATTCGTTGAACAGAGAGGCCATAAGATACTGGTTGAAAACCTGATAACTCCAGCTAGAATAGGTATCGTACACCCTCATCATTCCTTAGCCTATGTCGTCAACAAGATGAGAACCTTCCAATTAGATGCTGTTACAGTCGCAGATAAAGATGGAATATATGGAGTAGTCAGTGCAAATAGATTGCCTTTCGTTGCATATGAAGACCATATAAATGCTAGGAAAAGTAGGAGGCTAATATGGGTAAGGAAATTAGTAAAGGGAGCAGCAAAGCTGGGGAGATATGTTAAGGTTCTTCCTTTGACCGCTATAGACGCCGCTGCCAAAGTAGAGGATTACTTGACTTCTAACCAAACACTGGTTGAAGCGTTGAAGAAACTGAGAGAACTAAGCCTTGACGGAATTCCAGTGAAAGGCAGTGATGGCAGAGTGATCGGTGTGGTATGCAAATACGACATACTCAGAGAACTTGTTAGAGAAGCAGAAGCCTTTAGGGGAGAGAAGGCAGAGGAGAGAAGTTACAGCTACAAGGTAATTTCTAATGGATAGCTATATCATTCCTTTATGCTTCTAACTATTTCCTTTAGTTTTTCAGGGTCCTCCTCTGCTAGTGTACCAGTTACGACAGCGTCAGCCCCAAAATTAATCAGTTTACGTGCACTCGATCCGTCTCTAATGCCTCCACCTACTATTAGCAGAGGATCTAATCCTGCTTCACTTAAAAGTATTCGTGAAGATTTAACTCCTTCAGGGTTTACTGTAAAGGGCGCACCTGATCCGGCTTCTAAGTAGATAGCTTTAGCCCCCATATATCCTCCCGCAAGAGCATAGCCCGCTATCAGTTCAGGTTTATCATTAGGAACCGGTAGAGCTTTCCCGACATGGCTTACTGTACCACCATATCCTATGATAATATATGGAGTAGGTATGACTTCTAGATTCATTCTAAGAAGTATCGGAGCGGCTTGCACCTGAACTCCTGCTATATAATAAGGATCTATTGAATTCATTAAGATAAGATATAGGACAGCATCTGCATGTGGTGTTAACCCATTTATGTTCCCTGGGAAGAGAACTACGGGTTTACCTGTGTTTTCTTTTATCCCTTCAGCTATAGCGTCTAGAGAACGGTAATCTATATTTGTTGAGCCGCCTAGGAGGAAGGCATCGGTTCCCGCTTCATACGCTGTTTGAGCTATATTTAATGCGTCGCTTACCGGAGCGGATCCAGGGTCGATTAAAGTTAGGTGAACAGGTTTACTCCTCTTCAGAATCGAGAGTATGTCCACCTATCATCTCCTCAAGTCTTCCTTCATTTGCTAGGTCGATGACTTTTCCATATACATCTATTTCTGTGAATACCTGTGGAACAGTTAACTCTAAGTATAGTTTGCAGGTACCACACCTTACTATTGCTAACTTGTGGAATGGTTCACCTTTGATTTTCTTGAACTGTACAGATAACGTCTCAGCTCCGCATCTAGGGCATTGGTACACTTTCGGCATGCTTAGAGGCTTCGGTTTTATCACCTTCCTCCGTTTTCTTCGAGCCACTCAGACCACCTATCTAGGGATGTAATAGATTATATGACGATTTTAACTTTGTGAATATTAAGGAAGGTTTTTACTGAAGTATTTTATAGTTAATAAATCAGTGTCTATGAATAGCTAGTAGAGGTGTAATGCTTTGAAAATAAGGATTAAGAATTTGGAGTTGGCTGGTAAGGGTAAGCTCACCTTAGAATGGGCTGAGAAATTTATGCCTGTAACAGTTGGTCTTAGAAAAGAATACGGGGCGACTATGCCTCTGAAGGGAGTGAAGATTGGAGCGGTTCTTCACGTGACAAAGGAAACGGGGGTTCTAGTTAGGACGCTAAAAGCTTTGGGTGCTGACGTCTATCTAGCTGGAAGCAACCCGTTATCAACGCAGGATGACATTGCTGCAGCCTTATATTCGGAAGGAGTGAGTATCTGTGCTTGGAGGGGTCAATCTTCCGAGGAGTACTTCGGTTGTATTGAAGAAGTAGTTTTATCGGAACCTGATATTGCTATAGATGATGGAGCTGATCTTCACGCTATGCTTCACGGCAAACATAATGAAATAGCTGTTAAAGTGATCGGAGGTACCGAAGAGACCACTACCGGGGTTATTAGGTTAAAAGCTCTTGAGAAGGAGGACAGATTATTATACCCTGTTATAGCTGTAAACAATGCCTATACTAAACACTTGTTTGACAACCGCTATGGTACTGGTCAGAGTACTGTAGATGGCGTCCTTCGTGCTACGAACGTATTAATAGCAGGTAAAAAAGTGGTTGTAGCAGGCTATGGGTGGGTAGGCCGTGGCATTGCAATGAGGATGCGCGGGATGGGAGGTAACGTTATTGTCACAGAGATTGATCCCATAAGAGCTTTAGAAGCTGTAATGGATGGCTACACCGTTATGAGTATACGTAAAGCTGCGGAGATCGGTGATATATTTGTTACAGCCACAGGTGACAAGAATGTTATCAGCTATGAAGATATTCTGAAAATGAAAAATGGGGTAATTCTAGCTAATTCTGGGCATTTCAACGTGGAAATAGACGTTGAAAACCTTGAAGCAAAAAATGTCTCCAAGAGGGTTATAAGGGAAAATCTAACCGAGTACACCCTCGAGAACGGTAGAAAAGTATATCTTCTAGGAGAAGGCCGTTTAGTTAACCTTGTAGCTGCAGAAGGCCATCCTAGCGAAGTAATGGATATGAGCTTTGCTAACCAAGCACTTGCTGCTATGTATCTAGTTGAAAACCGTGGGAAACTAGGAAGAAAAGTCTATAACCCTCCTCTCGAGATAGACAGGGAGATAGCTTCTAGGAAACTAAGAAGTATGGACATTGAAATAGACAAGCTAACAGAAGAACAGATGAAATATCTGTCGTCTTGGAAGTAACTCTTAAAAACTTCGTACTCTATTAATCTGAAACCGGCTAGGGCCCGTAGCTCAGCTAGGTAGAGCGCCCGGCAGAAGTGTGGTGGAATGCCCTCTTCCGGGAATCATAACCGGGTGGTCCGGGGTTCAAATCCCCGCGGGCCCACCATTATTTGCGAATTAACAAATGGTGTATGATAAAATTGAAGGAAATCATATATACAAAGGAAGCACCCGAACCAGTCGGACCTTACAGTCAAGCTGTCGTTTTTAAAGATACCATATTCGTCTCAGGGCAGATCCCCATTGATCCTAAAACAGGGAAACTGGTAGAAGGGGATTTCTCTGTGAAATCTAAGCAAACACTAACAAATCTAATGAGTATAATAAGAGCTGCTGGCGGTGATGTTAGTACACTTTTAAAAGTTAGAGTCTATCTTAAGGATATATCGAAGTTCGGTGAGTTCAATAATATATACTCAGAGATTATAGGTAAGACTCCTCCTCCCTCTAGAGTGGTGGTTGAAGTCTCTAATCTGCCCTTAGGTGCTGATCTAGAGGTTGAGGCTATAGCATATAGGATAAATAGTGACCTAGAATAGAAATAATAACGCTGAAAACTCCCCATATATGCTCTGATAGCGGTGGGTTGTAAATAGGATGGAGTTCATCGAAGTAGTTAGAGCTGTTGATAAAAACGGTGAGGTATCATCAATAGCTCGTAGAATGTTTATCACAAATGCGTTTGATTCTCTTCTAACCTCACTAGGAGTAGCGTCGGGAGGGTACTCTTCTAAAACCGATCCTAAAATCCTAGCACTAGGAATAATCGGTGCCGCTATTGCAATGGGCTTATTCAGTGCTACACTAGGAGTTTACCTATCGGAGAAAGCTGAGAGAGAAAGAGAATTGAAGAAAATACAGACACATGTAGCCCGTCAGTTGTATAAGGATAGCATATACTACAAGGCAGCAAAATACATACCTATATACGTCGCCTTATGGAGTGGATTTGGTGCAACACTATTTCCCATCCTTGTCTCTCTTCCCTTTGTTTTAGCAGACGCCTTAGACCTATCAGTAGGAACAGCATTCATTATGTCATTGGGTGTAGGATTAGTCATTATCGGCTTCCTAGGGACATATCTAAGCAAAATCAGTGGAGAACGCCTAATTTCCGGGTTAGCTAGATTTACCGGAATAGGCTTGGCAGCCGTAGTAGCTATTTTGTTAATAAAAAGGTTTTTTGGTTTGATATAAATGAAATTAGTTGAAATGGGCGTGGAGGGGTGTTTCCCCTCCTGAACCTATTCCAGCGACCTAGAAGCTTTCCCTATTTCAACTCTTCTAGGCTTCAATGCCGAAATGATGTACTCGAAAGCTTTCTGTGAATCTGTATGGCGTCCACAAGAGTAAACATCAACTGTAGCGTACCTATACTCAGGCCATGTGTGAACAGTTATATGGCTTTCCAGAATTATCGCTACAACAGATACTCCCAAGCCTATTTCCCAAGCTTTCACATCTAGCAAAGTCATATTGCCGGTTTCCGCAGCCTCTATAACAATCCTCTTAAGCTCTTCAGCATCCGAAAGGAGGTCTTCGTTAATGCACTCAATAAGATTACCATAAACGTGTTTCCCTACAACCCTGAAGCCCACTACTTCTTCGTGTAACAGTTCTTGTGTATTCATATTGACCCCCCTTTATATAGGGGAGTTTCAATTAAAATATAAGGTTTGACCCCTTCTCAGTTTATTATACTAGAAATAATGTAATAAACAGAAAACATGGAACACTTAAATTAGTAGATGGGGTTGTAAGAGGATGAGTAGGTTTTACTCGACGTTCAAAGAGACAGGCATTCCTAGAAGTATGCCTGGGATTGCGTTTCTCATAGATTCTAAGGAAGCTTTTGACCAGATTAATAGCTTAGAATCTAAAAATCTGTTGGATTCATTTAGTGGAGAGTATGGCATAACAGGTATTATAGTCAGAATGGGAGAAAATGTCGAGACAGCCATGATTTATTATCCTTCTATACCGAGTCTTTCATTAAGCTTGCTAAGTGATCTTACTACAGCAGGCGTTAGAGTGGCTTTCAAGCTAGGTACCGCTTATAGTATAACAAAAGAATTATCCCCGGGTGATATAGTTATAGCTAGAGCGGCTGTTCGAGAGGATTTCATTTCCGATAATATCATTGATTTGAAGCTACCGGCTATACCTGATTTTGACCTCTACTTTAAAGCAAAGAGAAGCTTAATGAGTAGAATACTACAGCCAAGTGAGGAGAAGAAAGGGAGCAAAGCTGTTGGATGTATAGTTCTTTCACTGGGTTACATAGGAAAGCACCTTAACATCAAGGAGGGACGAATATCCTCTCTAATTAAAGCCCCTAGGCTTTGCGCTATTGATAGAGATACCAGTATCCTATATTCATATGGGTACCTGAGAAGCTTGAGGAGCATATCTATTCTAGTTGTACGAGAAAGCTTTTCCTCTTATAGCACTTTCGACCTAGAAGACAAAGAGGAACAAGAGGGAATTAAGAAACGGGTCTCCGAGAGTATTGTAAACATCTACACTGCTTTAAAGGATTCAATGGACTATATTGTGGGGTCTGAGATCATTGAAAAATAAGGTAAACGAAGAGCCTCTTCTCATTGTTGATAAAATATTCTCTGAAATAGAGTCTTTAGAATCAGATTTATACACTATATTCAAGTCAAGTGAATGTGGAAAACACAAAGGTATACATTTAAAGATACAAGAAGCGATTGACGATTTATACGATGAATTAAGAGAGTTGAGGAGAACTTTATTTGAAAAAGAGTGTTAGTAGAACCTACTCTGTACTTTCTTTTCTACGAACTATAAGCACCAAGCCTTTACGTCCGATAACAACAACTTCCTCTCCCTTCCGTATCGATTCAGAACTGGTAGCTTTCCAATACTCGCCCTCGATAAGAACGAACCCCTCTTTCCCAGGCTCCAAATCTGTAACAGCTTTTCCTATTCCTCCCTCTAGCTTCCATTCAAACGAAGGTTTACGCCTTATCCTTACTATTTTATATATTATGAAGG
The DNA here is from genome assembly GCA_015522635.1 of Candidatus Tiamatella incendiivivens. NCBI lineage: Archaea > Thermoproteati > Thermoproteota > Thermoprotei > Acidilobales > Acidilobaceae > Tiamatella (SeqCode) > Tiamatella incendiivivens (SeqCode). The sequence continues at coordinate 232,120 of WALW01000019.1, forward strand.
CAAAGAATGCTCCGATGCCTATTCCAAGTGCATATATACCATATAAAAGCTGGTTAGCATACGATTTTGATATGCTTATATTCCCTGAGGTCGGAACCAGTATTAACCCTAGTGTCAACATCACTATTCCAGTACCTCCTATTAGTCCAAATCCCGGCGTGTATAATTCTATGACTAGTAATACAGCTCCTATAACCATTAGTAGCAACACAGTAGTGTTTACACTATAGCCCGACCCTACAAGTCCTAGAAGAACAAGTAATGCCCCCAGACCTAGGAAGGCTGCATGTCCTGATAGCACAGAGAAAACTACAATCATGACTCCGAGAGAAAGTAGTAAACCTGAGATTATAGGATCAGATAAAGCGTGAACAACAGCCTGCCTAGGCGACGGCTCATATCTTTCTACGTTTAAACTGTGTAAATCTATCCGTACAACATAGCCTGAAGTCAAGTTTACATTAGTACCGTTTATCTTTTCTAGTAAATCTGTTAAATCACTGGCTATGAGATTAATTACACCATATTTTAACGCTTCTTCCGCTCCTAAATTCAAATTTTCCGTTACAAACCTATGTAGAATTGTTGTATTTCTTCCTTTGGTACCTGCATGATCATCAAGGAACTTCAAGATAGGATTAATTATCTTTGACTCATTAACAGGTTTATAGCTACCTGTTGTCGGGTCATACTCTATCGGTTGCATAGAGCCTATCTGGGTATAAGGCTGCATCGCTGCTATATGGCAAGATACAAGTATGAGAGTACCAGCACTTTCAGCCCACTTATCCACGACATACCCAACAACCGGTACAGATGCTTTGTCTATATCTATAACTATATTCATCGCGGGATCTAGGAATCCTCCAGGGGTATTCAACTCTATTATTAGAATAGAGTTAGTTTCCTCTGCATATTTAATAGCGTTTTCAACATACTCTTGTGTTGAAGAGTCTATCATACCGTCAATAGATATGACAACAGCTCCACTAACTACTTTGTAAGTAGGAGTATTCTCTGCTTGAACCTGTATAATTGAAGCAGTAACTGGAATTGTTGATAAAAACAAAGCTAAAAGTAAAAAGAGGAAAATAAAGCCGGAGGGTTTCATTTAAAGAAAGTCACCCCTCAGTTTTATAGGATGACATGGCTTTGTTAGCCGAAGATATAGCCGCGGCTAGTTCAACGGCACCTGAATGCTGGGGTGATATAATTATCATATTCTTTTCCTTAGCTATCTCTATTAATGTTTGCAACTCTCTTAGTCTAAGCGCTACAGGGTGCTCCTCATAGAAATGAGCTGCTTCAGCCATTATACTTGCTGCCTGCTTCTCACCTTCCGCTTCAATTATCTTCGCACGCCTCCATCTCTCAGCTTCAGCCTGCTTAGCCATAGCTCTAAGCATGGATTCTGGCAACTTTACTTGCTTTATTGTTACCTGAGTCACCTTTATTCCCCAGGGATCCGTAAGCTCATCGAGAATTTTCTGTAGCTCTATATTTAGCTTCTCCCTATTGGTAAGTAAATCATCGAGATCAACCTGCCCTATGATATCTCTGAGAGTAGTTTGTGCAAGCATCATAACCGCGTAAGGATAATTCTCGATCTTCATCACTGCAAGAACAGGATCTATGACTTTATAATATACCACCGCATCTACACCTACAGTCACGTTATCCCTTGTAATTATCTCTTGTTGAGGAACATCAACTACAGTAATTCTAAGGTCTACTCTGATCATCTTGTCAATACCTGGTATAATGAAGAATAAACCCGGTCCTTTTGCACTTATTATTCTACCCAAACGGAAAATTACTGCTCTCTCATATTCTTTAACTATCTTTATAGCACTAGCCAATACTATTAAGAGTATAATTATCAGTAGACTACCTGTTTCTAATAAAACACTAGAAGCCATAGTGGAACCACCTATTAATACCTAGTTTTATTCTAGAGCGTCCTAGGCTTTATATATTCATTAATACTCACCTTCCCAATACAAATGTGGTTGAAGGGTATGAGTAGACGAACGAGTAGACAAAAAGGTTTTTACTATGAAAGATCGCTTGCCAGGAAGCTCTGGTCAAAAGGTTTTGCTGTAATTAGAGGGCCTGGCAGTGGAGGAGGCTCAAGGGACATTATCCAACCGGATCTAGTTGCTATAAAAAATGGTAAAATCCTAGTATTTGAGATAAAGGTAAGGTGGAAAAGAACAACAATATACCTAGACCGGGAGAAGGTAGAGAGGTTAAAAGAGTTTGCTAGAAGATCAGGGGGAGAAGCGTTTATAGCTATTAAGATAATCGATAACATTGACTGGAAATTCATACCCATAGAATGCCTCGAGAAAACGGGTAAGGGTAACTATAAGGTAAGCATAGGCTCCTTGGGGGAAGCACTGACCTTCAATAATCTGTTAGGATTGATTGATAAATCAAGAAAAATAACTGAGTACGTTAAAGAAGACTAGAATATAGCAACATTAACATCATAACCGTATTTCTCAGCCATACGCTTTATCCTTTTTATCCTCTTAGCTAATGCCTTAGTGCTTGTTCTAGGTATTTTTAGCAAGATTCTACTACCTCTAAATTCAACTTCAGCATCTGGAAGAATAGTTGAAATTCTATGTAGCATCTTCTTTTCTGTTCCATCAGTTCTCACCTGCTTTCTAACAGGAACCACCATCGTCTGTTCTCCAAAGGTGTAGATTTCATATTCCAAGTCTCCCGTTAGAAAATCTCTAACTTCAACTACAGGCCTTGACAGCTCAGCTTCCCTTAAACCTGTTGGCAGTTTAACAGTCATCTTTAGCTCATAGGCTTTATCGACTTCCCCATTGTTCAAATAGACTACTGTGTCAATGATGCTCGGTATCATACCTAGTTCGATTCTTTTCATAAATCTCTGAATCGCATCTATGGGTGATGTAGCATGTATGACCCCTATCATACCAATACCTGCCAATCTCAAATCAATATATAGCTTGAAGTCCTCGTCATTCCTAAGCTCATCGAAAACCGTGTAGTCTGGTCTAGACAGCAATAAAATGTCATGAAGCTCTCCTAGACTTGCATAGTTTTTGGAGTATTGAGTTATTTCTGGAGGTAATCTCATGTCTCTGGGCGATTCGATTGTTTTCACTATTCTACCCATTCTCATATAGAACTCTGCCAGTGCCTGTGCAAAAGTTGTCTTACCCATACCAGGCGCTCCAGCAATGAGAATTCCTTCTGCACGTTCTGTAAGCCTAGACATTAGCTTCTCAGGGAGATTATAATCCTCTAATCTTAGCTTGACCAAAGGTCTAACAGCAGTTATCTCCCAGCCCTCACTTAGAGGAGGCCGGGTTATTACGATTCTATAATCTCTCAGCTGTATAATAGAGGATCCTTCTCTATCAATCTCTATGAACCCTTTGGGAGAAGCAACTGCAGCCTCAATAAGTTCTCTGGAAACATCTTCAAGCTCCTCTCTTTTCAGCTTCCTCCTTTCTAGGACAACGAAAATCCATTTCCCGGGTCTACCCTTTTTTGCTATAGGGTAAGCGTCTTCTTTTAAGTGAACACTCATTGTTTTATCATCAAAGTACTTGGATATACGTAACTCGACTCTTTCAGTCGCCCCTAAATATAGGACTTTTACACCCATAGCCCTCGAAGCAGATGCCTCCATCATATCAGACGTTACTAGGATGGAGTCCATTTCCTTAGCTAAATTTCTCGTAAGGCTTCTAGTCACTTCTTCGGATATCATAGATCCTGGCCTGTAACCTTCAGTATAATAGATTATTCCCCCATTATTATTCCTGACAACAATGTCATATACTTTTTCAAGCTCGCCTATACCAGTTATAGCTCTTGTTATACCTTTCTTAGCTTCGTGGAACAGGTAATCTAGAATGGAACGATGTATGTATACTGTAGGTTCTTTTATCCTTTCAAGGAGCCTCCTAGCCGAACCGTCCATTATACTGTCTATGCTAAGTACATAAGTGTCTCCTTGATCAGCAAACTCTTTCACATTCCTATCCCTCTCAACTGCTCTAGAAACAGGGTTCTATATGAGAGGGTTTAAAGTTTCATTAAAGAAATGAAGGAAGATGAAGATGGTGAAGAGGTTTGCTAGACATACTAGTAAGAGGAGATAGTATATTCCTAGATGAATATAACTTGATAAGCAACGGCTATGTTTATATTAAAGACGGTATTATTGAGAAAGTGGGTTCCCAGCCTGTTCCAGAGGAATTCGAGTACGCTACCTTGGTAATAGGAGGCTCTAATAGAGTTATAATCCCAGCATTGGGTATTGCATATAGTGATATCGGATTATACGATATGCACCCTTACAATAGAGGTTCCCTAGAGAATCGGCTCCATTCGTTACGCAGGAGAGATGATGCAGCTATTATATCTTCTATAAACAGGGGGTTATTTGATTTAAACATACATGGAGTCGCGATTATCGGAATAGAAATGCCCTCTTACTGGATAGCTGTAGATTTAGAGGAGAAAACGGGTGTAAAGGTGAATGCTATAATGGAGAAATGCCCTGAAGATAGCAATCACTGCTTAGTGCCCAAACACTTACGGGAAGGAGGTAATGAGTCTAATATTATTTATCTAAATTCAAGTGAGCAAACAGTATTTTATAGGGGGAGAACGGCTCCAGCTTTAGTGAATAGGTTCTCTTATAATCCCTGCTACATGGGAGCTGATAACTTACTTTCAAACACGAAAATAGCGTTTGAATCGAGAGGATTGAACTGGGGCATATATGAAAGGAACCCGGCCTATATAGCTGTCTTTAATTTCAATGAGCCACCTCATTACTTAGCCAATTTAACGGCGGCTGATATAATGGATGTTCTATCAACTTGCAAAAGAATCGAATCTCTTATCATAGAAAATGATCTAGTCATAGATGCTGGAGAGCATCTAACTATAGGAAGGAAGAATATGGGTCAGTGATCGAGGGCTTCTACATTACTAAAAGTTCAGGCCCTCCAAACTCTTCATCCCCCATAAAAATCAAGGAATCCTGTAAACATCTATTTTGGGGGGCCATATACTCTCTAGTATCATTGTGATCTTCAAAAATTCCTCGTTAAAAATAGGTGGCTCGGGGCGAGGTGAAGCACGTGCACCTTTATAGGAACAGAACTCTGTTTGTCTAGATGCTATGTCATAAAAACCTAGTTTCATCGTTTCCTTTACAATATCGTCTTTATCGAATCCCACAACCGGTCTCAGAATAGGAACCTGTAGGTGTGAAGATGTAACATACATACTTTCCACGGTTTGGCTTGAGACCTGCCCTAATGACTCTCCTGTTACTAATGCTAAGTAATGCTTAGATAGTGCCAGCTTAGCTGCGTGCTGGAACATTAAACGACGTAATACAAGGATTCTATAGTTCTTTCTAATCATTCGGGATATGACTTCTGCAGTCTCATGAAAATGAACTCTGTATATTTTCATAGGGTGCTGATCCATAATATGATCCGAATATAGTGCTGTAGCTAATTCAAGGGCAACCTTCCAATTATCTTCTGTAGCAAAGTCATAATATATTAGATCCGTGGGTGAACCCCTCTTCATCACCATCCAAGCCGATAAAGCAGAGTCAAAACCGCCACTGAATAATGTGAGAACCTTAGACTCGCTTCCTAAGGGCAAACCACCCGGGCCATCTACAATCTTATCATATAGATAAGAAGTATTATCCCTAATTTCTATGTGAATAGCGTATTCAGGGTTCGTAAGATTCACCTTTCTGGGATTACAGTTATCATACAAAAAACCGCCTATTTCTCTTTCCGCATCCTTACTCGTAAACGGATGCTTTCCCGTTCTCCTAACCCTAACCATAAACTCTTTCCCTCTGATTTTATTGCAAAATAATTCAAGGGCTACTTCACTTATTCTACGTAGATCAGCTGTATCCGTAAAACACGCTGGAGAAAAGCTCTTGACACCGAAAACATTGGAAAGGATTTTATCTATTAAGAGATCATACTGGTCGACTTCCACTATTATTCTTGCATGTTCATGGTAAACCCTATTAACATTGACTCTATTGAAGCCTAAGGCTTTACGTATGTTTAAGATCATCCTTGAAATCATTTTCGACCTAGTATAACTACCCTTGACAGCTGGTTCCGAATACCTAATTAAGTAAACTTTTTTCAACCCACAAGAACACCCTACTTAACTATTTATGGGTTAAACCTTGAGCCTAAAATAATCTGGTGAAAGATGAAGGAGAAAATCGAGGTAAAATGGATCTCTGGGGTTATTAGTATTTGGGGTGTAAGCGAGCTAACCATCAGAGGAGATGAATGGCATATAACTCTCTCGCAGAGAGATATTAAATTAGAGGGAATAATTGGAACAGAAGAACAGTTCCTTGCTCAAGGCTCAAACTTAAAGCACCTTTATATCCGATTTAATGAACAACTTAGAGGATCCAACAGGAAGTCCTCAAAACAAGTTATCTCAAGCAACTCTAGACTTGAAATAGGGTTCTTTGAAGTCAGATACACGGTATTGAGAGGAAAACTGTTCTATATAACTACAGTTCCTATATATGGTGCATTGTATGATTACGCTATTCTAACACCAAGCGAACTTTACGTTAGAACACTTGGTCGAAGGAAGGTTTTCATACAAGGCGGGCAAAACAATATGAATGTATACCTGCTCTAGTGAGATAAAAAAGAGGGTGTTATGCTTTGTATATGCTTTCCATTAATTATGAGCAGATTGATAAAATAGCCGAGGTTTTAGGTAAAATTCTAAAAGACCATCCGGTAGATCCATTCGTGAATCCAAACTATTATCCCCCAGAAGGAACAGATTTTGAAGCCCTCACGATGTACTTCCTAGTTATGGTATCTATGGATCATCGGTTAAGTAGGCCAAATAGACCATATGAACTGGTAATGCGTGGAGAGAAGTATCATGGAGCCGATTTACTATATAAATTAGGTATGGAAATGTTCAGGACGAAACCCCAGTTTTTTACAGCAGAATATCTCTCTCACATAACAGAGGACGATGTTAAAGAATGGCTTGCCCCCAGGGGAGTTGTAAGACCAGTTGATATCAACTTGAGAACACTGCTCCTAAGAGATATTGGGAGAAAATTAACTGCCTTGTTCGATGAGAAGGCCTACAACATAATTGAATACAGCAAAGGATACCTCAAGAATAAAGGAAAGGGTTTCATTGAATTACTGAAAGCATTTACCGCGTACCAAGACCCTGTAGAGAAGAAAGCTTTTCTCCTAGCCAAATTCCTAGAGAGGCGGAGAGTATTGCAGATAGTTGACAGCTGGAACAAAGAGGTTCCTGTTGACAATCATTTAACGAGAATAGCGATTAGGTGGGGATTAATACACCTAGAGCGGGAGTTACTTGAGAAAATAGCATATGGAACGCCTTTTACCGGCAAGGAAGATACTCTCATCCGTTATTACGTGCAAATAGCATTTAAACTGGTTTCTCAGAAAGCCGGTGTTGATCCCTTTATACTAGACGATTTCCTCTGGAGTTTCGGGAGAACAGTATGTAAGAGAGAAAATCCTAAATGTATACAGAACGGAGATTGCCCCATTATGGAGTTCTGTAGAGCTCAATCAAACAGGCTCTATATGGTTGGGGAGCATAACTATTATGAAACATGGTATTACTAGTTTATTCAGGGATGAATTTTGATTAAAACCTATAGTAATCGAGTAAAAGACAGTATAGACGTTCAGTTCAACAACATAATAATTGACACTGAGCCGAATAGTTTCGGCTTAAACAAGATAGCAAGACCTATAAGTATAAAGGGATTCAATAGTAGTGCAAAAGAAATTTTAACCGAAGTGGTCTTAGCAGCAGTTAATCCTGCGGACAAGATAAAACTGTCTATTTCAATCAATGGTATAATAATAACAAGAGAGGTAAGGCCTACACATATCACAGACTACGGTGGGTTATATTGGATGTCAACAGTATATGATGCGACTGAGCTATTGAGAAATAGACTGAATCCTCTATATCAGACATTGAAAATATACTATCAGGGTAGTGATGTCAGGAGATTTGGATATGTATCCATGTTAGCTGCATATAACGCTGAGGATATGGAAACAACCTATACATATGCTTCGGGTTTAGAAAAAATCTCATACAATCAAGTTTACAGGTTAGCTCAAAACCTGGATTTCAATAGGAATAAAATAACCGATCTTCAAGGATCCCATCTAATGACTTATTCCCGTATTCCATTGGAAGCTCTAGAGATTTGCAAAACAAGTAAAGGCTGTATCAATACTCCAGTAAAACATGGTTTTAGCGAGTTGAAATTCAGGGATGCATTCGTAAAGGAAGTCTCCTTAAGAAGCAATCCAGACCCTATTAAACATAGTGTACTTTTAACTAATCACTTCAACTTCTATAGTTCTACAAGCATACCTGTATTCAAAGCTGGAAGATACAGTAAGACAAAGAGTCCTAATGATGGCTCAACAATTGTTAACATAGAATTTTCAGTAAAAGAAGGGACTGGAGAAGGCAGGGCACAATTTATACTAATAGATGAAGGAATCCCTGTGGGAAGACTTAGGAGAAAAGTAAAGCCAGGGTCTAACATAGTTTTGTCTTTCAACTCAAGAAATGCCCTGAAAAAACCCATTATCAGGGTCCTGTTTTTTAAATACTCAAAGAACTGGATATTCGATTACCGCCTTGAATAGGCTCGTAAAGAAATTATACTTATAGGTTAATGCGAGCTCTTTTCCTACCAACATATCTCCTTAGAGGTGAAGGCAGGTTTATGCATCCCTCTCCCTTCTCAAGCAACCTCATGTTCATCAAATCGAGAATAACATCCTCGGCCTCATTGATTCCATATTTCTCTTTCAACTCTTTTATAGCTAAGAGATCGCCAACGCTCCTATATGTTAGGAAGTACTTCATGGCCAGCCTATGATCCCCCTTCAAAGACAAGATTTCATCAACCATTTTATGGGCAGTTATTTCCCACTCTTCAACCATCCTTATATACACCAGAATAATTAACAGTGCGATAAGGTGTAAAATCTTTATGAGGTGTTTAAACGAGATAGAACGTGCCTAGTGAACTAACATGACGCCAGGAAGAAGGCTAATAGAAGAGGTAATTGACGAGTTAGGGGTTGACAGGGAGGTTATCTGGCCACGCCTAGAAATAGTTGGCGATATCGCTGTTTTACGTAAACCAATAACAATAGAGTTGAACCCAAAAATAACTGAGACTTACAAGAAAATAGCTCGCCGTATACAAGATCGAATACCAAGTATTAACAGTATATGGCTAGCATGTACTCCTGTGTCAGAAGTAAGTAAAACACGCAAGTATATTTTGTTGGCTGGAGCCAATAAAAGCGAAACCGTGCATAGAGAGTTTGGGTGTAAATTCAAACTAGATCTAAGGAAAGTGTATTTTTCTCCGAGACTCAACTTCGAACACGGCTGGTTTGCTAATTTTGTAGAAAAAGACGATTACATACTAAATATGTTCGCTGGAATAGGGTTCTTCTCTATAATACCAGCTTGCAGGAAAGGGGCACTAAGCGTTGCAATAGACTTGAACCCATATGCCTACAAATATTTACTCGAGAACATTGCACTAAATAATGTAGAAAATAAAGTATATGCATGGCACGGCGATTCTGGTATTATTACAACGATCTTATCACAATACGAGAAATTCACCCATGTAATAATGCCCTACCCGGAAAAAGCTTTGTCATATCTGCCGGTAGCCATTAACGCTGTGGAGAAATGCGGCTATCTACATATATACCTTCATACTGATATACCGAGAGAAAACCACCTGCAGATCGTTGGCAAGCTAGTTTCAGACAAGTTAAATAAATACAGTAAAAGAACCCATGAAGTCATTAGAATACGGCAAGTCAGAACGGTAGGACCAAGATATGGGCAATATGTCGTTACGGTGAAACTATGTTGACAGACTCTTGGCATAAAAGGAAAAAACGTTTCTATGAGAGAATGCTTGAAGATAAAGAGATAGGTTATCTAGATCCAGGAATAGAAAGCCTTCTAGAAGCCTTCTTCGAAAAAGAAGGACTATATACTACTAGTAGCTGTATTGGTAGAATAACTATACTACACGGACTATATCCCTGGGATAGGGACTCGACGTCTATTATCTTCAAAAAACATGGTAAAATAGGTAAAGAAACTGTTTTGAACTATCTAAGAGGAGCATCCTATGAAAATATATGGTTGAGAGTTACAGGGCCAATAATACACGTCATTTGCAAAGACGAGAAATGGGCTCAATGGATCATCGATCTTGCCCGCAAATCCGGGTTCAAACACAGCTGTATATTCAGTCTAAAGGATGGGATAGTAGTTGAAATAATGAGTTCAATTCAAGTTACAATGCCTTTAAAAATAGAGGGCACCCCTGTAGTATGTGAAGATAAGTTACCTATTATAGTAGCTTTAGTAAACTCATTATGGGAAAGAGGAGTTACTAGCGCTGAGTCTCTGAGGAAGCTGATTGAGTCTTCCCCTGAACCTTCTTCAACTTCTTAAGCTCGTTGAAATAGTAGGTCAATGGATGCCTAACTCCGCACTCCGCTACGCACAACCCTCTACTCCGCATATTCTCACAGTTATAAGGACTATATCTCCTCCCGCTACCTCGTTTACCCGCCAAATACTCTATCTGATAACGTGTTATTTTCTCATTAAAGTCAGGTAACGTTCTAAATAAGTTTATAAGATACTCTATATCAGTATTAAGAGCTAACAAGAATGTTGCTATGGCAAATCGTTCATGGTGACTCAGGTTCTCACCTTTCAACATAGCGTTATAAATCCTCTTTATGCAAGGAGGAAAGGCTTCAACAACTATTTTTCCTTTCATACCCGTAGGTAATACTCTAGCTAGAGAACTGGCATCACTATATTTCTCTGGGATTAGAGCCTTGACCTTCTCCACTAAGCCTTCAAGAGCCTCAATGGGAATCAGGTGAGTTCTATCAAACGTCTCCATTACCTTACTATAGAATACCTCTTTTCCCAAACGCACTAATTCATCCCGCTTCACATAAACGAATCCCCTGGAAACCAATCGATTTACAAGCTTCCATTTACCTTCACCCCAAAACCTCCTCGTATATCTCAAGTAATCCTGGAATCCGACGACAAAGTCGTAGATATCATACACTTCTCTACCACCTCTCGTACGCCCAATGAGTACCTTCAACTCCTCCAACGGTTTGCCAACGTTAATCCCGGATACCCTCATAATACTTATAAGGGACTGTGAGTCTTCCCCTTGTAAGAAGCGGTATGACCTCTCTGCTTCGAAATTGGCAAACCTAGACTGAAGCCATCTAGAGTTTATCTTTTTAATCAAGAGTACAGCTATGTGAAAGGATATGACAAGATCGTCTGTAGATAAACCCCTTCTCTCGAATACTTTTCCTTTAATTGCTGATTCTATCCTCTTAACCGCCAAGTCTGTAATATTCCTGTTGCCTAAGAGACTATCCAAGTCTACAACGTATTTATGCACTGCAATCATATAATCGTTGAGACTAACCAATAACGGATACTTAGAGAAATCTGCTTTCATTTAATCATGAGACCTCCAAGAACGGTGTTTTTTACAGATTCCTAGCTATATGTCTAATCATTAAAAATGTGTTAAGCAAAATAAATGTAACCTGAATCCTAGGAGTGAGAGGTGAATGCGGTGAAAGTAGCTATTATAGGTGGTGGAGCAGCTGGAATGGCGGCTGCTTCAAGGGCTAAAAGACTCTTAAAGGACTCAACCGTCACGGTCTTCGAGAAGACTCAATGGGTCAGTTTTGCACTATGCGGTATACCGTACTATGTGGGGTGTATTACTCCTCGCTTAGAGGACTTGATGTATTACCCACTAGAAGTATTCATAAACAAGAGAGGGATAGATGTAAGAATAAAACATGAAGTCCTAGACATAGATGTGAACAGGAAAACACTAACATACAAAGACCCGGAAGGAAATGTTAATGATTATGAGTGGGATTATCTAGTCATAGCGCCCGGGGCCAAATCATTAGCGCCAAAAATATTCCCTGAAATAAATGATCTTTCAAATGTCTCGTATATCACGCATCTAAATGACGCTTATAGAATAAGAAACCATGTGACAGCTCTTCGTAAAGGAGACATTATTAACATTGTAGGAAGCGGGTATGTTGGCTTGGAACTTGCTCACACGCTTACAGAAGCCGGCTTCAAAATCAGGATCATAGAAATGATGAAGCAAGTTCTACCTAAAAGCATTGATTCCGAAATGGCTGAATTGGTGAGTAGCACACTTGCATCTAAAGGTGTAGAGGTTGTCTTAGGGGAAAAAACAGTAGGATTTGGGGAATCAAACGGTTATGTTACTGTTATAACAGAGAAAGGCGAATATAAAGGTAAGTATGCTATTGTAGGTGTAGGAATAAGGCCTAACACAGCATTAGCTGAGAAGATAGGGGTAAAAATAGGCGAAACCGGTGCTGTCTGGACTGATAACCATATGATGACCAGTATTAAAAACGTTTACGCTATAGGTGACGCGGTGGAGGCAATCAACCTAGTAACAGGGAAGCCGGACTGGTTCCCGTTTGCACAAGTAGCTAACAAGATGGGGTATATTGCAGGGTCAAATATAGGTGGAAAAGACGCTGTTTTCCTAGGAGCCACCGGTACAAGTACGTTGAAAACATTTGATCTTACTATAGCTAGAACAGGCCTGACAGAGTCGATGGCAAGACAACTAGGCTTTAATGCAGTCTCAGCAAAACTAGATGCTAGGTCTAAAGCCCACTACATCCCTGGAGGAAAGAAGTTCTCGTTAAAAGTAATAGCCGACGGGAACACTGGTAAGTTACTAGGTGCCCAAGCAGTCGGGTTCGACGAGTCCGTCTTCTGGCGTATAAATATAATAGCAACTCTCCTTGAGAGAGGAGGTACGGTATGGGACTTATTCCACACGGATATAGGATACGCTCCTGTACTCAATCCGACGTGGGATGCACTTATTATTGCAGCTAGATTACTAATGAGGGAACTGGGTGAAAGCCCCAAGAAAGCTTAGATTACTATGTCAACTACATCTCCATCCTTTAACCCATATTTTCTTCTCAAATGTTCTTGTGAAATTATCTCAATTACATCTCCTTTATACACCGTATACTCTGGTCTAACTATATAGACCTCTATATCGAATAAAGAAGCCTTAAACAAGTACACTTTACCTAATCTTAGACCTGAAATGGACGGGGGAAGAATTACTACAGGATCAACCTTCTTTAGATGATTATTCAATCTCTCGACATCTTCGTCGATTACTCTAATATTAAGCGTTCCAGGGAAGGGAATAACCCCTAAAGCCCTTCTAAAACTCCTAGCATACAGATTCACATAAAATTCTCCCTCACCTAAACCGCTGAATATTATCCCTTTAACTACAACAGGTCTGACCACTTTCCTAGTAGAATCCCCCAAGTCACAACACCTACAGGCAAATCTCAAACGCTTACATATTTAACACAAACTGTGACACTAGAAGATTTAAACCAATAAGCCCGATTATCCCCTTGTTTGGATAAACAGTTGACGGTGAAAGAAAATGAGAAAGATAGCTTTACTGCTGGCAATAATAGTCGTTTTATCGACTGCTATTTCGTTTGGAACAAATCAAGCTACAGCACAATCCACTAACGAATTAAAACTGTATGTTACCGGTGATAATGTTACAGTTGAGAACTCATACTATAGAATAACTTTCAATCTATCTATGGGTGCCCAGGTATATTCGTGGCAAGTCAAGGAAGGGAGCAATCTAGTTAACTTAGTGGAAAGCAGTCCTATAGCACCAACATTATCATTAGACTTCTATACTGTAAAATCTCCTAAGAGCACTGGGATATCATACGGGAATAAAACCGTAAATATAACATCAAGTTCTCTTATGCTAGGAAAATGGAAAGCAGATGTTATGGAGAACAGGTCAAAACTATTGGTCTTAAAGTTCTACCCAGTATCACAAGATGCCCTAGGCCAAATTGAACCACTTAACCTGAACATGCTTGTCTACTTTTATGCAGACCAACCCTATATAGATGTGTATTATCTAATTGAAAACCCTACCCACACACCAGTATATCCCGAGAAGATAGTTGGAGATGCAACGTTTTTTCTGAGCTTCTTCGTATACAACCATAATGAAACAATGTCTCAATGGAATGGAACGCTTCTCTATAATTCTCTAAAGGAAGACAAGCTAGTGTTTAAACATGATATCCGCTCAGAATACCTACTAACAGTAAGGGACGGTAATCTCCAAGCTTTGGGAGCTTTCAGCAATTCAACAAAGGAGATTAGCCTGATATCCCCTATAGCGATAAACCCGGAATATATCTTAGTGTCAACTACAGTACATAAAGCATCTCCCAATATAAAAGGAATTGAATATAAAGTTGGGTATGCCATTGAAAAAATAGACCCACTATCATCTGAACATATAGGTCTAAGAGTCACTTATGGACTATCGTATCCTTGCACACTTCAGGCACTACACATTATAGAATTATATAATGTAACGAATCCCAGTGCTGTAGGAGCGTTTAATGTGTATAAAGATACTTTTCCTAGTAAAATAGTCCAATTAAACAATACTATTAAGGGATTAAAAGAGGCAAAAGACAATCTCTTGAAGAAAATAGACGAACTCAACTACCAAATACAATACTGGAAAGGAAATTCAACCTACTGGAAGGCGAATTATGCGGTAGCAAAAGAAAGCATAGCATCTTGTAGAGCAGATGTTGACAGGGCTTCCACTATAAGCGTCGTTGGTGCATTGTTAGGAATAATCATTGGATTTATCGGTGGAGCAGTCTTCTATAAAAAGAGGTATTGAATTTAAAAAAAATCATTTCTCTACAGATAGATACCTCAACAATAATGACATATCTTCTATATTCTCTAAATCCCATACTCGATAGATCACCTTTTCTGCATCTATAGGATCTAGTTTATCTTTAACGAGCTTCGAGAACTTCTCTTCAACACCTTTTCTATCAAGCTTATTCATAAAGTGTCCTGGAGGATAGGTACTTGATTCCTCATATATTGAACCGTCATCCGTTTCTATAATTACCGTGTTTTTGATACCTCTAGGGTAAATCTTGTCATGCTCTTCGTCTACTTCTACAGTCATTTTTGAGAGTAATTCTCTTACATCCTGTGCTAGAATTCTTTCATTACTGAACGTGTCCAACCATACATGACCGTCTATTAGTGCAGCAGCTATAATATAAGGCATACTGTGATCTGCAGTTTCACGAGTCTTTGGATCCCATTTCTCTGGATCTTTTACTATTATCTTATATGCAACATCAAATGTTTTCACAAGGATCTTCTTTATTTTAGACGGATCAAAACCAGGTATCTTCCTTCTTAGCTTGAGAGCAGCATCTACCGCACTCATTGCATGGTATTCAACAGGCCAATACTTTATACTGGTCTCTAACATTTTGAAAGAAGCTCCGTTTTCTCCTCCCATTACTGGTAGGTCAAACTTGTCATCATTCAATGCAACATTGAAGAACCCGAATTCTCCTTCAAACACCGGGCTTGGTCCAGTCATTCCTTTCCATGCAAGTATGGCTGCAAAAACCCCATTTCTAGCTGAGTTTGCTGCAGCACAGCCTTTCCACATACTGAGTTCTCCCGCTCTCGTTTGCCTTAACGCGTTATTCGTAGTTAAAGCTATGTTTATAGCATTAGTTAACTGTTTAACATTCAAACCTAAGACTTTGCCTGCTCCAACCGCACTACTAACTGCTATATATGTCACATGATCCCATCCTTTGCCCCTGATACTATAGGCATCCGCAAGTCTTCCTGCCACCTCGTAAGCAGCCACGATTCCTTCAATTACTTTTCTTCCCGAGGCTCCCACAATCTCTGCTGCTGCCATGATTGCCGGTATATTGTCACTAGGATGTAATGCCTCCTTACTAAGATAGGTATCGTTGAAATCGAAGTATCGAATAGCACAACCATTTGCAAATACCGCATGATCAGGCGTAGATTTCAGAAGAGTACCCCAGATCGACACTGGATACTTTGAACTAGTTGTATATGCAGCATAGCTTCTCGCTATACTTGGCGGTGTCTCATAAAATGCTCCTAATGAGACTGCAAAACCATCGAGAACCCTCTTTTTGGCTTCTTCAACTACATCTGCAGGCAATTGGTCATAGTTTAACTCATATGCCCATCTAGCTATTCTTTCCGCCAAATTCAAGGACATAACACCTCTGCTACTGAAATTTATCAAGTGTTTCATGTATTGTTAATGTTGACAAACAGAAATATAAACTAGCAATACCTCATACTAGTCACAAAAACAGAGTGGGATACTATATTGATTGAAGCTGAAACTGCCATAATACATGGCAAAATAATCTATGATGCAAAACTGCCTATCGAATGGACTGATGGATCTTATAAGACGATAATCATTCCAGGTTTTAGCGACGGGCACATTCATCCTCAAGTCATTGACCCAGGATTCTCACAACCATATTTATATTCAAACTCGTATGAATGGATAGAACAAAGGGTCATGGCAGTCGACGAGGCAGCCGTAAGGAAAGATGAACCCCTCTCAGCTAGACTGGCTTTCCTCACGTATTTAAGAAGCGTCCTAGAAGGATCAACATTAATCTCAGTAACCGGTGCATTTGTTCCTAATGTTAAAGCCTGGAATCACACTTTGGATAAACCTAGGACAGTTTTCTTGCCAACAACCATGAGAAAATGTGGTTGGTTGCCTCCCCAAGAGATTTTCAATATTAGTGAAAAACTAAGAAACAGTATTAATGATTCACTTGCCAGACTAGGCATCTTCGTCCATAGCCTAAAATACAGTTCACCGAGGGATATAGAATATTCCTATACAATGGTCGAAACGAGAAAAGGAGTAATGGGGTTACATCTCAGCGAAGGTATAAGCGAATTAAATAATCTTAAGAAGATTATGAAACGCGACAGATTTAATAGAATTATCGCTGTTCACTGCTTAAATGATAAAGTTAAACCGCAAGGTCTCTCCTGCATCTCATGCCCGGGAACTAATATTATTCTATATAATAAGTTGAAGAGAGACATCTATGATATAGATTCATTCGGATCAGACTGGCCGCATATCCTTGGCACTGTTGCTAGTCACGTCCATATAGTCAATCGCCTATTCAATATTCCCATTGAAACACTATTATTCCGTTTAACTACAGGTGGATATATAATCCACGGCATATCGTCACAAGGAGACCTTATAGGGTTTGACAAACCGCTAGACAAAATACTAACAAGTGGAGAACAGCCTGTTGATGTATATGTAGCTGGCAGAAAAATCGTAGAAGATAAGCAAACAGTGTTCACTGGGTATAAACTAACGGATGTTAATAGAGAAACGAGCAATACTATAAATGCTGCATTAGATCTGCATGGAACAGGTTATGTTAGTAAGAGTGAACTACACCTGCGGTTGAGGAAGGCTAAAGAAGCCTTCTTAAATTTCAGTTAGTAGTAATGATACATCCAGCGTAACAGCCAATGCTTATACAGGTTCAGTCTTTGTTTATCAACAAACAGTGGGAATAGAGCTATACCTGTTACAAATCCTCCTATGTGAGCCCAGAAAGCCACGCCATAAAGTGTTCCGGTTAACAAGGTTGATACCCCTAAAAGTAGCTGATAAACAAACCATATCCCTATATAGACAATGGCGGGGAAGTCTAGTGGAATCGGTATAAACCCTATGAATGTCAAGGCCCTTATCCTTGCAAAAGGCATTGTTAAAGCATAGACTCCTAGAACTCCGGATATAGCCCCTGAAGCTCCTATAGCAGGGATCATCCACGGATTAGTTCCCGATGCCAACTGCGTGTTTAGGAGTGCTTCTGTGGGAATAAATAATAGACTAAAAATATGGAAAAGCGTAGCTCCAAGACCGGCTACAAGATAGAATACTAGATACCTTACCGAACCCATCAAGCTTTCAACATTATCGCCGAATATATATAGATATAGCATATTTCCCAGCAGGTGAACCCATCCAGCGTGAAGAAACATTGATGTAAAAATGGTCCAAAGAGCGACTCCAGCAACTATATTCGCTGGTTTCAAACCCAGCGACTCTATTACATCATTGTAGCTATTAGCACCTGGTACAAGAAGATAAGGGGCAAGCATTCCTATTAAGAATATGAGAATGTTCAGTAATATGATTACTATATTAACTATTGCCCTCCGCTGGAAAGGCAGGTTTTCATCTGATACTGGCATCATTTTTCATGAAGCCTCCCAAAGGGTTTATGATTGCCTAACTCATTATCCAACGATTTAGATAGTGCTCTTCATATATCCGTTTAATATAAATTAACTAAAACGTTAATTCAGTATTCTGGATATCAATAGGAGAGCTAGGTGAAGAAACAGCCGGTGAACAGATGTGGTGATAATTGGTAGGATTAAGAGCATCATAGAAATGACTAAACCCTTGCAGACAATGTTACTTATGATAACAATGATAGGAGGATACTTAGCTGCTGGTGGAAACAGCATCTGGACTGTTATCATTCTTCTATTAGCTGGATATACAAGTATAGGAGGCACTACAGTGCTCAACATGTACCTTGAACGAGATATTGATTCTGTTATGAATAGAACAATGAAAAGGCCTTTGCCCTCCGGTAGAGTAGGTGGGATAGAAACCGTTGCATCCTCTTTAATTCTGCTATCCATTAGCGTTTACTTGTCCCAATTGATAAATTCGTATGTTCTTTTGGCTGTTTTAGCTGGAGTATACTTTGACATTCTAATATATACAAACCTAGTTAAGAGAAAAACACCTTACAATATTATACTAGGAGGCATTGCTGGGGCTATGCCCTCTCTTGGAGGATGGGCTGCTGCAACAGGAGTTATAAGTCTTGGAGGTCTTCTACTATCCTTTGCAGTTATGTTATGGATACCTCTCCATATATGGATATTAGCTTATTACCTGAAGGATGAATATGCAAGAGCACAGGTCCCTATGTTCCCCGTGATTTCCTCTCCCATTAAAACTGCAACCTATATTAAAGCGGCCCTATATACTTTGATAGTTAACATAGCTTTGTTCATGTTCACACAAGGCTATGGAATAATAGCATTCGCGTTTACAACAATCCTTATCATTAGAGCCCTTAAAATGCTTGACAATTTCAAGGCAGACCCTAATAAAGCAACTGCATTTAAATTATACAAGTTTGCTAGCCCAATAGTTGGAACTTTGTTTATACTGCTACCGATAGATTATTGGCTTAAGAGCTATGAGCTTCTTCTTTTCAAAGTGTTTTGAGAGTGATAACACGATGACTGTGAGAGAGAAGCAGGCTGGTAGACTAAATATTAGCTATATAAGCGCTTTAATACTCATATTCACCACCGGGCTTCTTATGATATCAATTATTCTCCTAGGAATACTGGATAACCTATTACTAATAGCTCTTGCTCTGTCAACGAGTGTCGTATACTTGCAGTGGAGAACTCCCAATATATCGCTTATTGAAATATTATGTATCATATTATTCGACCTGACATACATTGTTGAAATATTTGTAATGGAAAACCTTACGGTACTAACAGCCCTAATATTCTTGTCCCTGATAACAGCATTTATAGCTCTAGTAAGGAGAGATCTAGTAGCTTTAGCGTCCATAACTACGTTAGCCATTGAGGGTGTATCCTATCCTCTCCACACCACCGATTATTTAGCTATACTTTCCTTGTTATCCTTAATGCCTTTGGCTTCTTCAAAAAAAATTCATTCCCTTCTACCATTAACTGCTTTATTTCCTATACTACTAATCTCATCAAATGCTCTAGTTCCGATTCTAACAACATTAACATATATACTATTCATATCAAGCATTATTGAAACCGGTGATAAATGCCTGTTTCGAAGGGAGGTATCCCTGGTTATAGGAGGCTTCCTCATTCAAGCATCAATAATAGTTTTAGTCCTACTTTCCTACGAACCTTACCGCCTCCTTTCGTATTGGGTTCTAGGATACATGATTAATGCCATAGGACTTACATCTCCTCCATTTTATAGGCCTCCTCCTGATAATGAGGTGGTTTATAAAACGGACGTCTAAGTTTATTCACTTTCTTTACAGCATTCACAACAGCTTGAATTTTATCTTCCCTTTCTCCCAAGCCTCTAATATAGCTTCTAATATTAGGCCTCGGACCAAACCAGTTTATACAAGGGAATAGTTCTCCGATAGGGGAGATTCGTATTCTCGTGCAACCCATACAGAATCTCCAGTTGTTGTACGGCCTGACTACTTCTACTTTCACACCATTATCCAGAATATAGATAGGCCTATTGTGTAACTCTTTTCTAATCATCATCGTTTCAGCTCTTTCGTGTAGATAACTTTCAACTCCACTTAAAGGTACATAGTATTTGCCGAAATTCTCTTTCCCAAGCCCCACAGGATGAAGTTCTATTAACTGTAGAACTAGGCCCTTTCCGTATGCAAATTCTATCATACTAGGTATCTCAGAATCATTTATCCCTCTCATAACGACCATGTTTATCTTTATTTGCCGGTAACCGGTTTGTATAGCCTTATCAATCCCTTGCAGCACTCTTTGATGCGCATCAACACCTGTTATGAACTTATACGTCTCTGGCCTAAGAGTATGCAAACTCACATTTAATCTATCCAGGCCAGCCTCCCTCAACAGGCTACTAAGGTTTTTTAAGAGATAACCATTCGTGGTTAAAGATAAGTCATTAAAGGAGCCATACTCTCTGAAAACATTTATGATTTTAGGTAGTTCCCCCCTTAGAAGGGGCTCCCCGCCGGTGAATTTTATTTTATTAATCCCCACCCGGGATGCTGCTTCAGCTACTAAACTATATTCTTCCAGTGAAAGGTAACCTAAACTCTTAGCCATTCCTGGAGGAATTGGAGAGTCTAAAGGTTCTCCTTCTATATGGCAAAAGAGACAACGGTAATTACATTCATCCGTTACTATTACCCTGAGATTCAGTAGCGGTCGCCCGAAATTGTCAATCAATACCATCATCCGAACACCGTACATCAGCATTCCAAAGCCAAGCCGCCGGATCTAATGTGGTATTATTAGAGATTAAATGTGAATAGTTCGTGTTCCATAGAATGTGATTGAAAAGTTTGGTGGACCGGCCGGGATTTGAACCCGGGGCCTCTCGGGTGCAAGCCGAGCGCTCTTCCAAGCTGAGCTACCGGCCCACTCTTCCATATTATACGTATCCATTCAATTATGGTTTTATAACGCTTTCCCTGCCGCCCAAACTTCTTATAAACCTATTTATGGTAGTGTTCTAATGGAACTTGTGGAGGATGCTCAGTAATGGATGATATACTTGACGAAGTCTTCGATAGAACCCTCAAGAAATCTGTTTTCAGGCACAGAAGAGTACTACTACCGGACTATATACCAACAATGCTTCTCCATAGAGATGAGGAAATTAAGAGACTTGGGTTAGTTCTTGCTCCCAGTTTAAAAGGAGAAAAGCCTAGTAACATATTCATATACGGCCTAACAGGCACTGGGAAAACAGCTGTAGCGAAATACGTTCTAGACAAACTAGTGAGAAAAGCTGGTGAGCTAGGTGTTAGAACTCGATACGTATACGTTAATCTGAGACAGCGGGATACGCCTTATAGGGTTTTAGCTGATATCGCAGAGTCCTTATCCGTGCAAATACCGTTTACTGGTCTGTCAACAGGAGAAGTTCTTACCAGGATAGTTAAGAGGCTTAATAGCGAAGAAGATATCATTCTAATTGCTGTTCTAGACGAAATAGACTTCCTTGTAAAGAAACATGGTGATGATCTGCTTTACAAGCTTGTTCGAATGAATAGCGAGCTAAAGAGTTCAAGTATTTCCCTCGTAGGTATAACTAACAACATATACTTTGTAGAACATTTGGATGCTAGGATTAAAAGTAGTCTAGGGGAAGAGGAACTGGTATTTTCTCCATATAAGACTGAACAACTGATAGATATTTTGAAAAACAGAGCGGACGAGGCTTTTGCTTCAAGCGTCCTAGAGAACGGTGTAATAGAATTATGCGCCTCATATGCAGCTAAAGAGCATGGAGATGCAAGAAGAGCCCTTGACTTACTGCGAATAGCTGGAGAACTCGCTGACAGGTTAGGAGAAAACAGAGTTAGACTGGAACATGTGAAAATGGCAAGAGTAGAATTAGAGAAAAATAGGTTAACTGAGATAACGAGGACTCTCCCTCTTCACGGTAAACTTGTTCTCTTATCCGTAATTCAATCCACACTAGGCGGTAGACGCTACGGAACCACTGGAGAGATATACGATATTTACAAGAAAACGGCATTAGATATAGGACTAGATCCTGTGACGCTAAGGAGGGTTAGTGATATAATTTCTGATCTAGACATGTTGGGCCTCATTTCTGCTAGGCTCGTCAGTAAAGGTAGATACGGGAAAACAAGAGTAGTGTCACTAGAATCCGACGTAGGAACAATTATAGATGTTATAAGCGAAGAACCATTCCTGGGAGAATCTCCTGTGCTTGATAAAATAAGAAAAAGTTTAGGTATATAGAAAATTGCCCTGTATAATAGCATGCGATGATGGATTCGTTCACAAAGTAGGGAATGCAAAAAAAGGTTTCACTCTAGTAGGATGCATACTCTACAAGGACATGTTCCCTTTAGACATAGACTTTTCTCATATAAGGATCGACGGGTTAGATTCTTCTTCTATAATATCAGGCCTTGCAATCAAGCTAATAGAAGGTAAAAAAGGTTGTTCGCTTGTAAAACCAACTATTCTATTGGATACTATAATTTTTGCAGGATTTAATATTGCCTCTGTAAACCTGATTAAACAGCAAACGGGAATGGATGTTATAGCGTTCTATCCGTATAAACCAAATGCTGATCTTCTAGTTGATACCGTATTTAAACACCTAGATTTTCCCCATTTAAGAGTACGGTTGATCAAGTCCCAGCTGGCTAAACTAACGAAAATAACTACTAACAAAGGAACTTCTTATGTAGTATCTACAGTCGAAGACAAATACTTTTTGAATAGCATAGTAGAATTCTACCAAGTATACACCAATCTCCTAGAACCGCTTAGGACAGCTCATATGACAACTTCGAGTCTATCTAGGCTATTCCGTTGAAACAGGTATAATAAACATATAAATGTACGTGTGAAAACAATTGAACCGATACCAAATATTCTGGATAGGTGGAAAACATGATCACAATAATAGGAGCTGGAAAGGTAGGATCCTCTGCAGCATTATTTATGGCTTTAGAGAAACTCGATGATTTAATGTTACTCGATGTTATTGATGGAGTTCCGCAAGGCCAAGCACTCGACTTGTCACATGCACTATCGATCTTAGGTATAAACGTGAGAATAGAAGGATCAACAGATTTCAGTGCGATGAAAGGGAGCAAACTAGTAATAGTTACAGCGGGATTCCCCAGGAAACCTGGTATGACGAGGGAAGAACTCGCGGCTAAAAACGCCGGTGTTATAGCAGATATTGCCGGGAAAATAAAGAAATATGCTCCAGACGCCATTGTAATGCTGACAACCAATCCACTAGACGCTATGGCATATCTAATGTATAAGAGGCTGGGTTGGGACAGATCCCGCGTTATTGGATTTAGTGGAGTATTGGATTCCGGCAGACTAGCATATTATGCTAGTAGAAAAATAGGTGCTTCACCTTCATCAATAGTACCTATAGTCCTAGGTATGCACGGTCAGGCAATGTTCCCTGTTCCTAGACTATCAACAGTTGGAGGAGCACCATTAACCACTCTGCTCGATGAACAATCTATAAACGAAATTGTGGATGAAACCGTAAAGGCAGGTGCTACTATCACCAACCTAAGAGGTTACAGTAGCAATTATGGTCCAGGAGCAGGACTTGCTGTTATGGCGGAGTCTATTCTAAAGAATCAGAAGAGGGTATTCCTTGCAAGCGTTTATCTAGATGGGGAATACGGAGTAAAGGATGTAACAGCAGGAGTCCCCGTTATACTAGGAAGGAATGGTGTTGAAAAGATAATCGAGCTACCCTTGACAGAAGAAGAGAAGAAAGGTTTCCTAGAGAGCGTAGAAGCTATAAGAGCAAACCTAGGTCAAGTGCCAAAGGAGTATCTAAGCTAAACTTATTCTTTTTTATTCTTCAAATCCCTCTTCCTCAACTATCTCGGCACCTAGGTACTTTCTAGCCAGTTCATCTATTTCTATATCTACAGCTTCCTTGAAGTGTTTTGACTTCAGTTCAACGATTAAATTGTAGGCACGTTCAACTTTACTTGTAGGTATATAAAGAACCGTTCCCTCAGAGTCCTCCAAGAACACAGCATATCTTTTCCTCCGAACATCAAAGATCACGTGAATACAAGGTGGATCGTCGCATTCTTTTACACTGTTCATCAGAGCATACACCCAACTAGAGTCATTTGTCGAATAATCCTGATATCTCGTCTCTGATATAGCCGTTATAGAATTTATCTTCTTTTTCCAGAAAGACGTCAAATCCGGAATATCTTAAAACCTTTCCTATAATAGAAAACTCGAAGCCCGTTTTCTCAGCAATATTCGACGCCTCGTCAACGTATTCAGGCTTTAACGTCCCAATTATAGCTCCACTACTAACTAGTTTCATCCAATTAATGTTTAATGCCTCAGAGATAATCATAGTCTCTTTTCTGACAATGATTTTACTATCTTCGATATTAAGTGAAACATTTGAAGCTCTAGCAAGTTCTATTAAACCACCAATCAGGCCTCCCTCTGTTGGATCATGCATAGACTCAACAAGTCTTTTTTCAGCTAGAGCAACAGCCGGCTCCACAATACTTATTTCATTAATGAATCCCCTAGCATTGACTATTATATGCTCAGGTACTCCTCGAGAAATTAATTTATCATAAAAATCATGACCTATTATTGCAGTTCCCTCTAGTGCAGCAGGCTTTACTTGGAAAACAAAGCTTCCTGGTTTAGCCCCCCCAGTCCTTATGAACGTGTTTGTATTAGTTACTCCTATAGCTGTAGTTATTAGTATGGGTTTGCTTATTCCAGGAGAAACCTCTGTATGCCCTCCCACTACTACACCTCCCAAACTACGGGCTGCCGAGGAGATTTCACTAGCCAAGTTAATAATATCCTTACCGATGGAACCCGGCGGCATTAAGATGGTTACAGTAAACCAGGATGGCCGGGCTCCAGTAACAGCAATATCGTTTGCAGCAACGTTAATCGATAGCCAACCTAACTTCGAGAAGGCTTCTGTTATGGGGTCTGTGTGAACCACTATGACATAATCAGTATCATCTATACGAATAACAGCTGCATCCTCACCTAAACTAGGACCGACGATAACTTCCTTTCTCTCACTAACAGAATTTAGATCAAGTATTTTTTGAAGAATAGAATAGGGTACCTTCCCTACACTAATGAACTCATCCTCCATTCCTCAACACTAATTACCTTAGGTCTATTAAACCCGAATAATTCAATTTATCCTTGAAGGAGGAGGCGGGTATAAATGAAATGCAGTTATGCGGATCCACATTTACACCCAAATCCTATAAAGGGACTAGGGGGGGAGAAAATAGCTTTTAAATCGAAAAAGGCGGGTATATGGTTTCTAGGTTTTCTGAGTCTTCCTCCATGGGACTATGGTTTAGAACCTAGCCTACATAATTATGAGAAAGTTATGGAAATGATAACCAAGGAATGTAGAAAAGCCTTAAATATAGGTATCCAAGTAAAATGCTTCTCTGGTTTTCATCCCGCTGAAATTGATAGGCTTATAGATCACTACAGGCTCAAACCGCTTGAAGTACTCGAAATGGGGGTGAAAATTCTTAGTATAATAAAAAACAAGTGTGTTAATGGAGAACTAGACGGTATTGGTGAAGTCGGCCATCAGCACTACAAGACTTTTCCAGATAGAGCATTAATATCCCACCAAATACTAGAGAAAGCTCTTGAGATTTCGGGTGACTATGAATGTCCTATTCAGATGCACTTAGAAAACAACGAGCATTCTACTGTTGCTATAATTCACGAAACAATTATGAAAACTGTGGGGAAGCCTAGTAGAAGGATAATATTCCATCACAGTAAACCCTCAATGGCAATCCAAGCATACGAAAAAGGATACATGTCTACAGTGCCGGGAGTAAAGAAGCCTCTTCTAGAGTATTTATTCAGCCGGATTCCTCCAGTATACATGCTGGAAAGCGACTTCGTTGATGATAATAGAGGGTTCAGTACTGTTTATCCATGGATTGCCGTTGAAATGCAGGAATCCTTATTACATGAGGGTAAGGTTGACGAGGAATACTTATGTAAGATAAACTTGGATATTCCCCGTGAAGTGTTTAGTATTTAGTGCTCTCTTTTATAGTAGACTACCTTCAAGGCTTCCTTATCACTAAGTTTATAGGCTTTCATATAGTAGTCAGAGGCTTGTCTTAGACTTTCGTTATCTCCACTAATCATTACCGCTACAAGATTCAGGTTAGCTTTACCTAAGGTTTTCTTTATATCAACAGTATTAATTCTATCCTCACCATCAGTTATCAAGACTATATCGCCAGGCTTGAGTCTTTTCTGCTTAGTCTCCACGACATCTTGCACAGCTGTCCTTATGGCTCTTGATATATCAGTACCACCCTGTGGTTTCACTCTCATCATATAATCTATGAGTTTAACAACTTCTCTCCCCTTAGCTCTAGGACTAATTTTATATAACGGATATGGGACGCTGTCAAAGAATCTTATCATAAACCATCTACTCTCGGATATGGCTCTCTTAAATAACGTTAGTGTCACAGTTTTAGCCCATATCATTTTCTTCCCAGTCATGCTCCCACTTTTATCGAGCAATACGTATACAGGGCCTTGCCTGGCTGGTAATCCCTTCTCATACAATAACATGTTCTGATTAGCGAAATTAGCTAAGAACATGATTTCAGGTAACGCTAGTTGTGAAGGATGAAGCCTCTCTAGATCTGTTCCGGATTCAAGACCTATTATTTCACCCTTAGTTGACCTATCAATTATCCTTGAAAATCTAACCTTTCCCATATCAAACCCTGAAAGATTATCTAGTAATTGCTTTACATCACTTTTCTCCGCCATTCTGACTAGTTCTGGTACAGCATCCTCTAACGTCATTATAGACGATAATCCCGAAGTGAAGCTCTTAACGAATGCTGCCAGTTCTTTAGTAGCTTTAACAGACTTCACTGTCTTATTTAACGAGGATTCAACTGCTTTTTTCAGCTTCTGATCTTCTATATTCTTCGGCTCACCTTCATCCTTAGAACTAGACATTGAGGATTGTTCTCCCTTTCTAGAGTAGCCTCCTTCACCGGGGAAGCCGGCTTGTTTCTGTAGTTCAAGGACTAGATTATGGAGGAAGATGGAGGCTGCTACAGTAGAGGCTACTGGATCTGCTATTGTATATACCTTAGCTTTTTGAAAGGATTCACTACCTAGCAAAGTGCTTAAGATAACATACCGGTAATAGAAATCTTTCTCATCAAAGCTTAGGTTGCTTCTGAAAATGGGGTAAGGTATGAAGAAAGCATAGTACACTTCTTCTGCTAGTTCTAGTGAAATCTTCACGCTAGGATAGCCTGTTTTTGATTCACTTATTTTCCTCGCGATTCTAACGATGCGTGATCCCCTGTATTTTTTCAGGGGATCACTTATATCTAGGCCTTCAAGAAGGCTTCTTTCCCTTTCTTTCTTGACTCCAATTACATTCATGACTACATTCCTAGTTTATTCGTTACTTCATCAAGCAAATCGTCAACCTTATTGATTAAAGAATCAACTTTATCGACAACCCTGGGATCATCGCTTGTTCTGGAGATCATTGCAACTCTCCTTCTCGCAGCTTTGAGGCTCCTGTATATCTCTACAAGCTTAGGATCGAAACTCTTGAGCTTCTCAACCTCTCTTCTTATGATCCCTACATTCCGCTCAATCTCTTCTAGTTCAGCCAATATTTTCTCAGGGGTTCTCAACTCTTCTAACAATATGTTCGTTATTTTATCAAAGTCCTCTGCATCCCTCGGAGCGATATATTTCAGAACAAAGAGGTCCTCTATCTTGGCTTTCAATCTTCCTTCAAATATTGCGTGTGCAGCAATGGCTTTCAATGCTTTGCCCTTACGTCTGTCTGTTAGGTGCATACCGTTGTCTTCTAGTATAGCGAATAGCCTAAGCAAGCTTTGTTTGATACCCCCTAAATTAATCTGAAAAACTAGTTTATACAGCTCTAGTAGATCACTAGAAGTCATGACCGGTTTTACATCTTCGAACTCTCCTTTTTCAATACCCCAAGATCTATCTAAGAGTTTCTCCCAAAGTTCTTCTGGCACCGGTTTCACTATATGACGGTATAGGAGCCTATCATATAATGCGTCCAACTCAGGTTCATCAGGTATTCTGTTACTGGCACTTACAAGAGACCAGAGCGGAACCTTTATTTCACTATAACCGTCATATAACACTCTCTCCTGTAGAATGCTTAGCAAACTGTTCAATACAGCACTATTAGCATTAAATATTTCATCGAGAAAAGCTATTTCCGCGTCTGGTAATTTATTTGCAGTAATCCTCTTGTAAAAGCCTTTTCTTAATGCGTTTATGTCAAGTGGGCCAAAGAGTTCTGAGGGTTCAGTGAACCGAGTAAGCAGATACTTGAAGAACTTGACGTTTAGAAGCCTAGCAGCTCTTCTAGCTAGTGCACTTTTCGCAGTACCTGGTTCCCCGATAATAATCACATGTTCGCCAGATAACAAAGCTAGAACTACTGTGAGAGCCTCTTCATCTCTCCCTACAAAAGGCTCCCTAAGTTTATCATAAAACAGCCGAGGCTTTCTCAGCAAATCATTATCTACTGTCGTCACACTCAACTTGTTTTATCCCTTCACCCTAAATATATCCCACGACTAAAAAGAGTTACTAGGAGAGATAATATTGGTGAGTGAAGAGGAATTATTTGGGCTTGCAAGAAAACTAATATCATACGCATATGCACCTTACTCTAACTTCAAAGTTGTCGCTTTTGCTGAAACAAGATTGGGGGAACTTTTCCAAGGCGTGAACATAGAAAATGCTAGTTATAGTTTAACCATATGTGCCGAAAGAACGGCAGTATTCAATGCCATATCAAATGGCCATAGAGACATAGAGAGAATTCACATATTCACTGAAACAGACGAACCTGTAAGTCCTTGTGGGGCATGTAGACAGGTCATAGCGGAGTTTAACCCGACAGCTACTATTATATCATACAGTCTCTCTACAGGCAGAAAGAAACAGTGGACTCTAAAAGAACTTCTTCCCGACCACTTTAATCTAAAAATCTAAACTAGTTACTAACCATAAGTTTCCATGAAGAATAGAAGTGTGATGGCGGGGCCCCGCATAAGTATGGTAGCGGGGGGTGGACTTTCCCGGAGCAACCTATTAGAGTAGCCGCTCCGTTTTGAACCACCGACCTCGGGGTTATGAGCCCCGCGGGCTTCCAGGCTACCCTACCCCGCTTTTTTCCCCGCCAGACTCATTAAATTGGAAAGGCCTGATTTTTATTTTTAACCTAGTAGAAGATGGCCTTTCAACATTTAATGCTATCTGCTTCTAAATTATATCTTTTAAAGAATTTACATAAACTGGATTTCGGAATCACCGCATCCATTCCTCCTGGGACTGAAACCCTAACAGTGTTGCCCTTATCAATGACTTTTGCCTTAGCTTTGTTATACCCCATAATCATCCCTCAATCATACTATCTGATATAGCTGGATATCAAAAAAACTACTGTGCTGAAAAATTTAGAAAAAGATTTGAAATAGATTAGAGGTTTATTGTCTTCTTTGGCAAGGAGATGCTTGATAGTATAATTACAGCGAGTTGAATAGTAGATACTCGGATCACTAGTTATATAAAGAATACTATGCTATACTCTCTAGTCCTGTATGTGTAACCGCGGCAGGGTTTTTGATCTTGGAGTAATCTATATGTTCCAAGTATTTGGGGAGAATAAACCTAGTTCCAGTTAGTTCTACTACATCCCCCCTAACTTTTAGCCTATATATGGTCTTCCGGAGCCTGTCTTCACCAGCAATTCCACTAAACATTCTCTTAAGCTCTCTCCATGAAACTGGCCTCTTTGCTTTGTCCAACATCTCAATTACCAACCTCTCTAATTCATCGTCTCTAGGTGCTTCCGTCACTATAACGTCCCTATCCTCATATACTATTTCATTATCCATCGTTTTACACCGTATAATATCTATTACAGAAACAATTATTTAAAGTTAACCGGGTGAAAACAGTTTTACATCATTCTATTCTTGAAGGCTAGGATTAAGATAAAAACACGCAACAGTAAATCCATAGAATTGGTGCGTATTAATGGTTAGTAAAGGAGAACTTCTATCTCCCCCAGGAAGTACGCGTTTATTCCTAGGAAACGAGGCAATAGCTCGAGGTGCTTTAGAGGCTGGTGTGGGTTTTGTAGCAGGATATCCAGGCACACCATCAACCGAGATAATTGAAACACTAGCGAAAGTAGCTAAGGATGTTGGAATACATGTTGAGTGGAGCACTAATGAGAAAGTAGCATTGGAAGCAGTTTTCGGTGCTCAACTCACTGGAGTAAGATCCATGGCTGTTATGAAGCACGTTGGGTTAAATGTTGCTGCTGACCCATTTATGACTCTTTCTTATACTGGTGTTGTAGGAGGGACTGTTATAGTCACAGCTGATGATCCGAACATGTGGAGCAGTCAGAACGAACAGGACAATAGGTTTTTCGGGTTAAAAAGCTATATTCCAGTCTTTGAACCTAGTGAACCTAAAGAAGCTAAGGAATTAGTTAAAACTCTCTTCGATTTCAGTGAAACCCAAGAACACCCCGTACTCTTCCGGACAACTACTAGAATATCCCATGTAAGAGGGCCGGTTAAAATCGGTGAACTATCTCAACCTAAGGTGAAAGGCTTCTTCAAAAAAGATCGACCCAGGTTCACAATGATACCTGCACATGCTAGGAATAGAAGAAAGATACTTATAGAGAAATGGCCTAGCATTGTCAAAGCTTTAGAAGGGTTTAAACCGTTCAATAGAATAGAGAATCCTGGGAGTAAAAAAACCATAATTGCATCAGGATTATCCTACTCTTATACGAGGGAAGCACTTGAATCCCTAGGCTTGTATGAAAAGACCACTTTAATTAAACTTTCAACTCCATTTCCTATACCATATGATATGTTAGAACCCTTAAAAGACTCTACGGATGTTTTAGTGATCGAAGAATTAGAGCCTGTAGTTGAAATGCAGGTCAAAAGTAAAGCATATGACATGGGGTTAAACGTACCAGTAAAAGGCAAGGATCTTGTTCCAATTATAGGAGAATTAAGCCTTGATAAAGTAGCTAGAGCGATAGCTAAATTCCATGGAATAGAAACTGTACCATTAAATATTTCCGGGGATAATCCTTTGACTGCACAAATAGAGTTACCTCCTAGGCCACCAGCAATGTGCCCTGGATGCCCGCATAGAGGCACTTACTATGCATTGCGAAAAGCTGTTAATAAAGCTAAAGTAAAACCAGTCTTTAGTGGAGATATAGGATGCTATAGCCTCGGAGTACTTCCCCCATTCCAAGAGCAAGATACAATAATAGAAATGGGGGGAAGCATTGGTTTAGGAAATGGTTTCGCTCACACACTCGACCAACAATTTCCTATTGCTATAATAGGTGACTCCACATTCTTCCACTCAGGAATAACAGGACTAGTAAATGCTGTATACAACCGAGCTCCACAGCTTATTATAGTACTTGATAACAGAGTAACTGGAATGACAGGTGAACAGCCTCATCCAGGTACAGGTCTCACAGCCACTTATGAAGAAACCAACCCCATCAGTATTAAGGAGATGGCTAAAGGCGTGGGGCTGAAGTATGTAGATGAGTTTGATCCTTTCAACATCGACGAATCGTTCAAAACAATATATAAAGCGATAGAATATGTAAAAACGAATAGGAAACCAGCATTTCTAGTTGCTAGGAGAGCTTGCGCTCTTGAAATAGATAGAAGAGCTGCGAGAAAGGGTGTTAGCAACCCAATATACCAGGTTATACTCGATAAATGTACTGGCTGCGGAGTATGTTACAATGCATTTACATGCCCTGCAATAATGGTTAGAGGCGATAAAAAAGCATACATTGATGAAACCCTATGCACAGGTTGCGGGGTTTGCGCAGAGGTATGTCCATTTGATGCTATAGTAAAGACCAAGGAAGGAGATCCTGAGTGGTATGATCTATGGAACATTTAGAGGTGGAGTGGAGTGGAGAAAGTTAACATATTAACTGCAGGAGTTGGGGGACAGGGTCTCATTACACTTTCAAACGTTCTTGCGAAAGCCGCAGTGGCTAGTGGAACTAAAGTACTGGTTGCTGAAACACACGGTCTTAGCCAGAGGGGAGGTAGCGTTGAAGTTCACGTTAGAATGGGAAACGTTTATGCGCCTCTAATACCTGTTGGAGGAGCTGACATACTCGTAGGTATGGAACTTATTGAAGCCGCTAGATTCCTTTACTATCTGAGAAAAGGCGGTGTAGCTGTCCTTAACGATAGGATTATTAAACCAGCTGTTCCTGGTGTAAAGGAACCTGCAAGAAACGATTTAATTGAATATGTTTCTAGCCATGCGGATAAAATTTACCTAGTTGACGCGCTAACAATAGCCAAAGAAGCAGGTAGCTCTCTTGCCCAGAACATGGTGTTGCTAGGATCTCTTCTATCAACAGGTCTCCTAGAAGATTTCTTGTCAAAGGAATCAGTTATCAGGGTTATCAGAACACTTAGAACTCCTAAAATCAATGAGAGAGCTTTCGAACTAGGTTTCAGTAAAACCAACAGACTCTGAAGATTCAGAGACCTTTAACATCCCAATAGTTAATCCATATTTCTTTAACTCCCCATATTCTGTTCTAAGATGCGATAGAACCGCGCTATAGACTATTCTCTTTACCTCATCTATTTCTCTATCTTCAGTAGGATTCCTGAGGTTACGTTTGAATATTTCCATTCGTTTCTCTACGACATTTAGTTCTTCCTCTATTATTTCATTGAAAACAGTCGAGAAAACGCCTTTACCTTGATGCCCTAAATACATATGCCCACCCAATGTTTAATTATGTGAAACTGTTTATCTGGGTGTATCCTGGTAAAACACAAGTAATACTTCCGGGCGGGGAAGATGTACAGAAACCAGAGAATAAAATGCGAAATTTGTGGTAAACCAGCAATTGCCACTTGCAGAATTTGCGGTCGCCCAGTGTGTGAAGATCACTTTGATAATGAGAAACAAGTTTGTACTATATGCTCTAAAACTCTCTGCGAGTTTTGCGGTAAACGGCTAGCGATAAATACTTGTTCCATCTGTGGAAGACTTGGTTGTGATCAATGTCTTATACAGATAGATCCGTCAAGATGGGTTTGCAAAGATTGCCTGCAACGAATATCTGCTACTAAAAATATAGAGGAACTCCTTTGCCGTCCATCAACCCATTTAGCTAGATCGATATGGGGATAGTAGTACACCTCATTCACCATCATTTCCTGGCTTTGCTTATGGTTATCATTTTAATACCATAGAACCTTCATTCTATGGTTCCGGTGTGTATGAAATGGCAATAGAAGTCAATGAAATATTGAAGGGAACCGGGGAGAAGTACGAGGATGTTCTTTCATCAATCTCAACCGAGGGACTGAAAAACACGATGACGAGAAGCGTATACTCACGAGTACTTGATATTTTATCTAAAACCGCTACTGTCTACGGGAAAACAACTTGTCTTTCAAAGTCTGCGGATAAATGTGTAAAAGAAGGAGAAGATGAATATTGCTCAACAAATTGCGGCAATATAGGATTTATAGCCAAGGAACACCTATTTGCTATATATAAATATAGCAGTAATAGTTTTGCATTATCTATAATCGATACCGGCGTCACAGTAAAAGAGAAAGAATCCTCGCTTGAAATCGGCAAAGATTTAGTTCTAAGAATTAATCTTCCCAGCAGAGAAAAATCCGAGTTAATAGAAATTGATATGACAAATCCAGATGAAGTATATGAGAACCTTACAATAATCAAATATATCCTCAGGAATGTGGAATCAATGTTTTTGAAGATCTTGGATACCTTAAGTTACTGCGCAAAAATACGCATGATCTCTTGCTGAAATGCCATAGATTCTTACTTAATTCATTTCACCGCTTCAAACCCGAGTTTCCCCTAATGGTAGAGGCCTTGAAAATTTATTAAACATTATATATAAAATAATTCTTTATGGAAAGAAACTTACAATAAAGGTGACGGGTATGACAATAGAAGAAAAAAACTTAAGTAAACTGTCCCCAGTAAATGTATTCAACCCTTATACCGGTAAAGAAGAGAGTCTTGTACCCAAGAAAGTGTGGAAAATTAGGGAGAACCTTAAGATGGGCCAATTTCAGTGTCCACACACAGGAAGATTCTTCAAAGCAAAAGTACCTATTGACTACCCTGAAGTCAACTAAAATGAAAGGGCTCAGCTGAAATCTCTCTGTCTTCACTAAACATCTGATTCCGGCGCAGTCGTCACAGCCCTATATTTATCATAATAGTTGTTTACAGGCAAGAAATAATTATGCAATTATTATTCAGTATGAGGCTTTGAAGACAGAAATACGTTTTCCTTAGCAATTATATCAGTAGTATAACCTAGAAGATCCTTGTTTTCTTCCAGCAAATCCGAGGGCACAATAGCACAGTCCATATATCCTTTTCTAAATAATATCAAGAGGCCCTGAAACCTTGGATGGTAAAGTACAGCACCATCGACCTGTTTGGCTAGAAACCCGTATCCCGACCGTATTCCAGTATATTCGCATCTACTGCTTCTCTCTATCCTTACTAAATGCCTTGAGTATAGGCGTCTATATAATCTACTGCCAGTGTTGTTTCCAGTATCCATTACAAGATTAGTTGCAATCAAATGTTCAAGGTTTCCTATAATCTTCTCATCTATCTGATCCCTTGGAACAGGGATAACCTTGTATGGTTCAGAAGCAATATAGCCTTCTATGATACTAGAGTATTTACTTAAGTCACCTATATCCGTGAGAGAGTATATTGTTCCCACTGGATTCTTATGTAACACAGCACTTACTTTCTCCCCCTTAGTCAGAGGGGCATACGCGTCAGCCGATATTTCTATATACCCGTCAGCCCATGCATATGAGGCTATCATATAACTATCTCTCGCAACAGGCCACAAGTATGTGTTGTCTACTGAAATAGGAATATAGGTTCTCCTACCTCTAGTTCCAAAAATGTTAACAGGTAACTCGTAAGTATTAATAATAAAACCCGGCTTTACCATTAACCCCATTTTATACAGGTACCTTTCCACTACCTCCTCGAAAACGTTTAAGGCGCTCCTAGGGTTGCCTGGAAGCCCGAAAAACGGTTTATCTCCTAGTAAACCTATAATAGTAGGTTTACCTGGCTTTATTTTGAGGCCATGTACCAAAATTTTCCCTACTCTCTCAACTGCCTTATAGAGAACGTCTTCAGGTCCAGCCGACGTTCCTCCAGTAAATATTACTATATCAGACTTCTTCATAGCATCAGATAGGTGAGCCTCTAGTTCATTTAGATTATCGGGAATTATACCGTAATCAATTACATTCATTCCAAGTTGCCTGATACGGCTTACTAGATACGATCTATTAGAATTGTATATTTTCCCTTCTTCCAAAGGTTTTCCAGGTTCAATTAGTTCATCGCCTGTACTACCTATCGATACATACAATGGACGCGACGTCTTCACGACGTCCAGACCGACTGAAGCTATAGATGATACAAGCTCTGGTGTTACAAGTGTTCCTTTAGAAGCGATCATGTCTCCTTTACCTATATCTGTGGAGGGCAGTGCAATGTTCATTCCAATACCGCTACTTTTAGATAATATCGCAGTGTCTCCTCTAAGCTCCACGTATTCTATTGGTACCACAGAATCGGCTCCTACCGGTATCCAAGCACCAGTATCTACTTCTATACATGAACCCTCTGTGACTTTGTCTTTTGGGTTATCCCCGACATGAACTAGGCCTTTATATTTCAGTTCTATAGGTGTAGATTCACCGGCGTGTGCAGTGTCAGATGATTTGACCGCGCAGCCGTCGACAAGTGATCTCGGGTAGTACGGAAGATCCGCTGGGGAATACACGTTTTCAGCTAACAATCTACCTACAGCTTCTTCTATTTTCATCTCTATACTCTCACTTAATACCTCATTGAGAAACGTTTTCTTTGTCATTTTCAGCAAAACGTTCATTACTTCAGATGGTTCGATTAATTTTTTGAATATCTTACGTCCCTTCACTATGCTTCACCCTTGTTTTCCATACAACTTAAAGAATCTGTGTCGTATATTATCACATCGACTATATCTCCTTCGTTGTATCCTGTTATGTCAGGAGGAACGATCACTATTCCCGGCCCGTCTCTTAGTGTGGAAAGGATTCCGCTACCAGTAAGTCTTAGGGGTTCAACATGTAATCTTCCATCGGAACCGCATGATAATTTAGAACGGACATAATTCAACATCCCGGGATGAGTCACTAATTTCTTCCTCAACACTCCTTTAATGATAGGGAGTATTCTATTTGTTCTACCAATAGCCTTCGACAGTGCAGGTTCTACTATAGCTATTAGTTCCGTAAGCGACGCAACCGGCATCCCGCTTAGAGAAAGTATTAATTTGCCTGTTCCAGTTTTCGTGACACCAAGAGGTCTTCCCGGAGTTAGAGCAAATCCGTGAAGATGCGTTAACGGATTCATTTCCTCTATGACCCTTATAGTAGTATCCTTCTTACCAACACTAGTACCCCCTATAGTTATGATCACATCAGACTTACCCGTTGCTTTTTCTAAAACACTCTTGATGGTATCCTTGTCATCTGGAACTATACCATAATCTAATAGATCAATAAAGCCTAGTCTTCGTAGAAATCCTTTTACCAGTCTTCTCGTGGAATCATATATTTTTCCAGGACTATAGCCCTGTCCAGGCTCTATTACCTCACTCCCTGTAGAAACAACAGATATCCTTGGAAGCTTCCAGATTTCAATCTTGGGAATGCCTAATGCTGAAATCATGGCGATATGGTATTCTAGTATAACATCGCCTGTTCTGACAAGAATTTCACCCGTTTTCAAGTCCTCACCTTTTAGGCTAACACCGTATCCAGAGTTGAATTCTTTAATAACTCCAATATTATTTTGACCAGCACCCATCAAATATTCTGCAGGGATAACGACATCAGCATTCGATGGTAAAACAGCACCTGTAGCTACTTCCACACATTCTCCCCTATTCAAGATAAATCTTTCGGCCTCTCCTGCATAAACTGACCCGATCTTTCTAAGAATTACTGGTGCCTCTGGTGAGGTACCCCCTAAATCAATGGATAATGCTGCGCATCCATCTACTACAGCTCTATTTGTAGGAGGAATATCTTTATGAGCTCGAATTTCCTCAGCTGAATAAGAGCCTATTACATTACTATCAATATGCCTAGATTCTATAGTTAATTTATCCTTCAAATACCTATATACCAACTCTATAGCTTTGTCTACATTATTGAGCCTCCTCATAAACCTATACGACGACAACAACTCCACCGAAATGTAAACCAGGTGATAATAAAAAAAGAAAACAGTTTTGTATGACTAGGTTGTCTTAAAACAATAAAAACTGGTCTGAGAATAATTATGGTGTATGCTTAGTAGCTCCTACTACCGTATCCTCTTCTATAGCCTCTTGACTGGCTGTATCTCCTTGAACTACCATATCTTCTTCTCTGTGACTCTCCCTTGGGCACTTCTTCAGGTATATCTTCAGTTTGAGGTACTTCTTCATCGCTTATCTCGTTAACTTCTCCTCGGAAACCAACATTTAATTGAACTTCTCCTCGGAAACTGGTGGTCCACCCACCTTTGATTTCGACGGCTTGACCTTCTTTGATAGTATCTGCATGCTCCCCCCACAGGGTTAGCTTGACTCTTCCAGTATCGTCTCCTACGATTGCTTCACTTATTGTTCTTTCTCCTTTTCGGGTCTGAACTGTTTTAGGTTCGAATGTTTCGATAACGCGTGCTTTTACAGACACGTTATCCATATCAGGTTTGAGTTCGGATATTTTCTTATTCTCTCCTTCCAAGACTCATCTTCCACGCTTTTAGGTTTGTGCGGATTATCTTGTCTCATACAGAGTATATAAACATGTCCCTCAGGATGTTTCATAAGTATCAATTCTATAAAAGACTACTCATAATACGGAATTTCCACATAATCTTTTCCGAGGATAAGCAGCCCTTCTTTGGCCATTTCATACATTATATGACGTGCATGGCTTTTACTCACATTATAAAAGGACGAAACGATTCGTAAGATAGCGTCCTGGTCGATATATCCATACTCGTCTATTGTCTTACGGATCAAGTTAAGAAGTGTTCTCTTCTCGTCTTCTAGGGCTGGTTGCCCAATCGAGCATTTAGATAGTTTAACCAAGAATTTTACGTTATTCACCTCCATAACATATTGGCTAGGCTTCACTGTCTGAGTGAAAAGCACTATATCAATTCCGCTATATCCTTGAAAACCTCTAGTCCATTCCACGATAATCAGTCGAGGATTCCCAGGTATTTTTCCCTTAGACAATTGTTTTAGAATAATAATATCAGCCTCGCAGGGATCGCTAGCTTCTTCATAGTCACATCCACATTCTCTTAAGAACAAGTTTATACCCAGATATTTGTCATAAAACATCAACTTCCTATCATATCTCGATTTAATGTTTCTGCAAACAATGCTTGATAGGACTAAAGCTACCCGTTTACTGGGTTTCTTTAATATGACAGTTCTATCAACTACTCCCAAGCCATCCATCCATTTATTCAGTGAGTTGATCGTCATGCCGTCCACCTAACCAATAGAGAACTAATCCTATCATTATCACATGAAATACGCATCCAATGATATTATGAAGAGCAAACGGGTCTAGCCCGTTAGATGGTGTATATTTGAATAGGATCTTTGAAATCTCATTGGTATATGGAATAATATATACAGATGAAATCCCTGCTAGACTTGCTAGTGCAGAGTAAAATCCTAATCCTTTTTTACAGTATACATCGTATAATGCCAGCATTATCATGAGTGGTGCTATTCTTTCCGGGCTAAACATGTTTGTCATTGAGTAAACTAGGATGGAAACAGTGGAAAATGCTAAGACAAAATGGTCTGTAGCTATAGGCTTGCCTTTAACTTCTACTCGTATAATCGGTTTCCTATCATGTAAAAGTATCAATGATATAATTATTGATGAAAGAAGCATAACTGCCTGCTCACTAGGGCTTAATCCTCCTATCAGGTTGAATATATTCAGACTACTTCTATAGTTAAATAAATACAGGAAACTACTAAGTGTAAGGGAGCTGCCACAATATCCTATTGCTAGGAGAATGCCTGTTAAAACCCCTAGCCCCAGTAACAAAAATTCTAGTGGGGTAGCTAAGAAAACCCCTGCTATAACTAGACCTATGAGAACCGGTAAGGAGTATGCTGACAAACCCATCATGTACATGCCTAGCAATCGGTTTCTGT
Source organism: Candidatus Tiamatella incendiivivens (assembly GCA_015522635.1). Lineage (NCBI taxonomy): Archaea > Thermoproteati > Thermoproteota > Thermoprotei > Acidilobales > Acidilobaceae > Tiamatella (SeqCode) > Tiamatella incendiivivens (SeqCode). Next base: position 272,054 of record WALW01000019.1, read on the forward strand.
ACAGGTAGAGAACAGCTATTAGTATAAGCGGTGATACAAGGCTGTTAGCATTGAATGAGGATAGAATTATTCCAGTTGATAGCAGTAGTAAGCTAGGCGATAGTCTTCTCAGATTACTATGTTTCGGTTTATAGAACTGCAGTATCACCGGGAATAATATTGTGGCGAATATAATATTGTATAACCCAGTTTTCGTAGGGTCTGATGGGTAACCTTTGTTTATAATGCAACCTATTCCAATGTAGTCGTTTAAGAAGGCTGGTTTCTGTAAGAAGAATATGCCGCCGAGGAAGGCTATAGTTGAGATGAAGAATGCTGGCACTGCATAATCCTTAGTAAACCATGGGAGTATTGAGAATTCCTCTGGAAGTTCATCAAACTTAGCATTCAAGATAACATTTCTATATGGTTGTAAATACTTTCTATATGATTTGCCGAGCTTCCCCTCCATTAACAGATATAATGCTATAAACACCTCCGAGAAAGCCATGGCAGCGAATGGTGACAACTGTATGGTATAGAAACTATATAGTGTGTGGTTTCCAGCCACGAATGTTAGAACATAGCCTAACCATATGGATAATAATGCACCTATACCATAGAGAGTTTTACCTGGCATAAACATTGGTAGTAGAATGAAAGATGAGAGTAACGCGATTATATAAACTACACTATTTACCGTCGCTAGGTACCTGAAGGGTTCGAATGACATGATGAAGTAGTTAGAGTTCAACAACCAGCCCCAGGGAGAGGAAGCCGGAGGCCCGGGTCCTCTTGATGTTGTATGCCATTCTATAGCCCCTATAACGCTTTGACTAATCCATGTCGATACACCGAAATGTATAATTAAAGGGGCATTCAGAACTAGAAGCACTGCAACTGGAAGCACTAGTACATAGTAAAGCGTTTTCCCCGGTTTCTCCCCTTTCATCCTAAACAGCACATAGAGAAATGGTGCAAGAAAATAGCCACTGTATTTAATACTGAGAGTTAATCCTAGGGATATTCCCGCCAAACTCCTCTTTTCATATACTGCTAGTATAAATGTTAAAACTGAGAAGAAGGCGAGATAAGGGTCAAGCATAGCTAAACTTCCCATAGTATGAATTACGGGATCAAACAACAGAGTAATTGAAGCTAGAATCCCGGCTAAAACACCGATTGCGCCTCTAAAATACCGTATAACTGCAACATATACCAGTAGCGGAAGAGTAGATGTTAACACTATACTTGGAATTCGCCATGAAACAGGTTTATCTCCCAGCAATAGCATTGCAAGCCCTATAAAGTACTTAGCAAGCGGAGGGTGTTCGAGGTTATAGTAGGCCGGCTTAATAGAGTTACTACTCGGCCACCATTCTCTATTATGAACGTGGAAAATGTTGATTAGGAGTTTTCTCGCAACATTTACATAGTATACTTCATCACTAACATAGCATGATGCCCCCGAACAGTTCTCCGCTAGAAGCTCAGCATTATAGTAAAGTATAACTAGGAGTATAAGGCTGATTGAGAGGGATACTATTAACCCTCCTATTACCAGTTTACTGAACCGCAAAGTTGAACGTTCTTTCACTCGGAGAACACCTATAGCCGTCAGAGTAGCTCAGCCCAATCACTATTCAGCCGGCGCCATATACTCATCATGCGGCGCGTTATAATGGATTTCCCCCTCATAAACATATATAATCTTCCCCGGGCGCTCTACTTAATGGAACCAACGTAGGGATATGATCCATGGTAAAGGATAGATATAAGAAAGGAAGCAACATCTCCACCCGTGATATCAGGCGTTTAAGCATATACCCTAACATGCCACGGCCAAGAGACAACACAACGAAAAACCGTCCTAGATCTGGCCAAACGATTAAGATAGAAATAGCAGATGTAGATGATAAAGAACGGGGTATAGGCAAGTACAGAGGGTACAATGTAATCATACTAGGCAACGCTACTGTAGGAGAAGTTATTGAAGCACGTATAAAAACCGTCAGAGGAGATACGATAATAGCGGAAGCCGTATCCTATGGAGACCGAGATCTAGAACCTTTCTAATTTATTGACTCGTTGCAACCATTAAAAACTGTTCCCAAGTTTTATATCAATAGATTCAAACTATTGTCTTAGGTGATTAGAATGGCGAGAAAAGATTTCCTCAGAAATATAGCTAACCACGTTCTTGCAGAGAACTCTGATAAACTACCGCCAAGCTTTGTAGAGGATCTTAGAGAGACATTGGGGAGAATGGAAATCAAATACGGGTTTTCAAGCATAGACGGTGACCTCAATAAGCTAGCGGATTTTATATTGAGCAATGATTTCGATGACTTAATAATACTTGCCCGGAACCAAAAAGCAGTATGGATCATGAAAGAAATCCTTGAAATGGCTAAAGAAGAGTACAAGGATGTTCCCGAGGTCGCTTCTGCGATAGAGGCAAGATTATCAAACCTTGAGAAAGGATTCGAGGAGAACAAGGCTGATTTAGATAGCTTGATCAAGCTTTTGAAGAATAATGGATATAGAATAGAGAAAAACGATGGAGGCATAGAATTGAAGCTTCATAACGCTAGTGTCTCAATAAAAATTGAGAAAAATATGTTCGTATATGAAATAGTAGTTAAAGGAAGAACATCCGATCCCGATGTTATACTCAAGAAACTGAATGGAATTAGAACAATCTGAAGAGGTAGGGTAGTAATCTCAAACCTCTCGACGGCTCCTTTAGTGCTGAAAGAACTATACCGGGAAGCGTAAGCTTCGCCTTGAAATAATCCCTCCAGAATCCTTTAGGCACGTTAGAAAGAATCCTCCCCCTCTCGTTAATATTTGCCTTCTCTACAGTCTCAAAAAGCCTAGCAGACAATTCTGTTTCCTTCACTAAACCTGCTGCTTTTTCCTCGTAAGCCTCCTTTATACCATTAAAATCACCTAAATTCTCTAGAATAGCCATAGCCAAGTAATCAGCGCTTAGAAGCCCTGGTCTGATACCTTCACCAGTAATAGACACTAGAAAACCAGCTGCTTCACCTACATTTAAGGACTTACTGTAATCATCCCATAATTTGATTTTGGGTTTTATCCTAACAAGAGATGCGGCTTTAGAGTGAATTTCTTTGATACCGGTCTTTTTATTTATATATTTGTCAACTGTCTTTAACAGCAAATACTGTTTAGGTAGCTCATAGAACCCTCCTCCAGCATTAACAGTATTTTCCCAGGGATTACTGGGAAATATCCAGTAGAAACCTAGCTTCCTCGTATCAAACTCAACTAGAATCCCGTCTTCAGGCCATTGTTTCTGGGGACGATAAATAATCCTATATACTGTGACAGCTCCCTCCGATCCTCTGGAAAAGGGTCCTCTAGCATCTACAGTTAACGTTTTCTCCCCGTTAAGTGTCCGCTTGAATGGAGTATACGACAATTCTACTCCATGATCCTCCGCTTCTCTCCTCAACGACAAAACCAGTCTTGTTTTATCTATAATATACCATAAAGGATTGCTGAACTCTTCTTCATAGATTGTTCGCTCATCTACAACAACTTTGAACCTTCTAATTAATGCTCTATAACCAGTATATTTGCTCACTATATACTTTGTATATTCATTTATTGGAACTGCTTCTCCGCATGGTTTCCTATAGCTAATATCCGGGTCGAATGCCTTAACCTTAAGGCCTGCTTTACTCAATAAACCTGCCAGGCGAGCACCAGCTATTCCTAGTCCTGCTATAACAGTATCCACAGTCATAATCATCACTTCAACTCAGATCTCATACCAAGATGTCATTGTTGATAGAGGCAGAGACTATTAACTACATCGTATAAAATCAATCCCGGTGTTTCTATTGGATGTGGTGATAGAGCTTACTAAATCTAGGACTAGTAAACATGCAGCTAGGAAAATGGCTTTCATAGTAAACGAGAAGGGAGAGATCATAGAGCTAACCTCGGGAGATGCTTGTAAAGAATGCAAAACTTACACTAAAGGTGAAGCTAAGAAGATCATAGTTGAAGAACTCTCGCGAGATGAGTATTTGGTTGTCGTCAAACTAGTGAGAAACCTGCGAGGCCATGTGTTTGGGGAGATCATTGTCTACGACTGGAAACAAGATCTCCTATTCCGAGCAGTATATAGGAAACTTAAACTGCATAAAACTTTTGGTGAATCAAGGTTTGCATGGATCCCTCGTATTATTGCAGACAAAATAAAACTATACGTTAAAAGGTATAATCTAGAATAGAATAGTTAGGTGGTTGATATGGTTAGAAAACTTGCTTATATAGTCTTGGATGGTGCACCTGATGGAATAAACGCTCCTAGAAGAGTTTTATCAGAGGCATATAAACCCAATATAGACCATCTTGTTTCCCGATCCTATTGTGGGATTGTATATACTGTAGAGAAGGGAGTGGCTCCGGAAAGCGATGCTGCAACAATGTCTCTGCTAGGCTACGATCCCCATAAATACTATACAGGTAGAGGTCCTTTAGAGGCGCTGGGAGCAGGTTTAACATTGGAGAATAAGTATGAGGTAGCCCTAAGAGCAAACTTTGCTACCATAAACCCTAGGACACTTGAAATAACAGATCGACGTGTGGGTAGAAATTTATCTAGCAAAGAAGCTCACGAGTTAGCTAAATCTGTAGATGGACTCAAGCTAGTAGATGGAGCAGGTTATGCTAGGTTTAAAGCAACCATAGGTCATAGAGGAGTCCTTATCGTAGGCCATAAAAAGAGTAAGCTAAGTGCGATGATTACCAATACAGACCCAGCTTATGGTAGAAAAGGACTGATTTCTATAGCATTAAAGAAATTTGAGGCTAAACTCAAATTAGCCGAGCCTATGGACGATTCTAGCGAAGCAGTTTTGGCTGCAAAACTAGTCAATGAATTCACTCTAAAGGCGATAGAACTACTGGACAATCATCCTGTTAACAAGGCACGTGTATCACGAGGACTACTTCCTGCTAATGCTATACTTTCCAGGGACGCTGGAGACCAGGTCCCGCCGATGCCTCCTATAGGCGAGTTAACCCGTTTAAAATGGGGGGCAATCGTGGAAATGCCTGTTGAAAGGGGTATTGCCAGGGCGGCTAGTATAGGGGTTATTCCAGTCGAAGTCGAGGGCAAAAATAAGAAAGATCTACTTAAAGAAGAAGCTGAGCTTCTTACTAGCAATTTAGAAGAATATGATGCTATCTACGTTCATTTAAAAGGTCCTGACGAACCTGGGCATGACGGAGATTTCTATGCTAAAAAGAAGGCAGTTGAAATGATCGATCAGTACTTCTTCGCAGAGGTGAAGGATTACCTGCTTGAAAGAAATGTGAGTGTGATTATAACGTCAGACCATTCTACTCCATGGTATCTTAAGGCACACAGTGATGATCCCGTCCCGCTAAGCATATTAGTTCCAGGCAAAACTGGAGATGGCCTTCGGAAACTCGACGAAATAGAATGCAGTAAAGGATCCATAGGAATATTGGAGGGCGGCTATAATATAATTCCAACAGCTTTAGAGTTGCTGTAACACTAATAGTAAAGAAAGTCTAGAATAACAGACTCCAATTTCCTATTCAGTTCATAAACTCTAGTCTGGACAAGCCTGTAATCTAGTTTTTTCCTCCTAAGGAAGCTAGCTAGTTTCTTTAGTTCTATGAAATCTTCCTCTGTAACCAAGTTCTTTCTCCGTAAAACAACAGCACATTTAGACGTTACCGCACCAGCCATAACGGCTCCATTAACCAGAGAGTCAAGCGCGCTTTCTACATCTGCGTGAGAAAGCATACAAGAATGCTCCGGGTGAGTATGTAGTGATGTTATAGATGATTGTATAGATGGAATGGAAACGTGGAACCGTTCTCCCTCAAGGTAAACCAATCTGGAGTCGGATAGATATAGCAATACATATTCTACACCGGTTTGATTGGTGTTCAAAGAGTATTTCCTTAGCAAAGAGGAGTCGTAGAGAAACGGTATCTTGTATACAGCTTCCATTAATTCCCTGTAACTTCTACCATCACCTTCTAATCTCCGGAAGATAATCGAAGTTTTCTCGTTTATTTCCACTTTCTCCTCACCTCCTCGCCCTGGAAAAGGGGATATGTATACTATGAAGTTATCAGGAGGCAAGCGACCGAATCCTTCTAGGAAATTATAGAGTTCCGGACTATAGAATATGTAGAAGGACGGATCTCTGCCAGATTCCATAGCGTCTTTTTCCATCTTATCTATAATTGCCCAAGCAACGCTTAACACTATACTTCCCGTCGTTACAGTTACTCCCTGTTCCTTCAATAAACTCCCCTCTAAAGAGAATTATAGTATATCTGTTATTAATGCCGTATTATATGAGAATGGTTCTTTGAAGGTTGGCTGGGCAGTGACGGAGAAAGGCTTAGGAGAGTTATGGGAGACCGTTAAGGAGGATTTAGAGAAGCTAGTCGAATGCTATGAGAAAGTGAATAAGGTAACTAGTCTAGGGCAGATATCGAGACTTAGACGTATAGCTGTTGGAAAAGCTGAAGTAAAAAGGAAAACTGTACTTGATGCAGGAGCCGGCCCTGGGTACATAACAGCTGAGGCTCTCAAACAAGGCGCAGTAATAGTATTCACTTTGGATCCTTTAGAGAGGATGATAGAGGAAGAATTAAGAACTCTATCTGATTATTCCCGCGTTAAATACGAGCCTATACAAGGCGTGTTCGAAGAGATGCCGTTGAAAGATAATAGTGTAGATGCTGTTGTATCAAGCTTCGCTTTAAGAGACGCCTATGATCTAGAGCGGGCTGTAGGTGAAATAGCTAGAGTATTGAAACCTAAGGGAAAAGTCGTTATACTAGACTTCTATAAACCTGAATCCCGTACTAAGGCTAAACTCATAGAACTCTATCTAAGAGTTGGCTTTCCTATTCTTTCAATACTTGCCGGATGTGCAAAACCTAGCTTATACACCAACCTATACAAGACTTATAGGAAACACTTAAGCGGAGAAGAATATGTGAAATTGTTTAGAAAGCATTTCAGAAAAGTCCATATCGAAACCAGAATGTTCGGTGTAATGATTCTTGAAGCCTCCAATAAATATTAGATGGAATTATCTTTTGCTATTGTTGCATACATATTTAATGTAGTCATAAATTTGGGGGCAGCAAGAAGATGCCTTCATCTCGGCTGCATCCTTCATACTAGAATATATAGTATTAACACCGTAGCCTATAGAGAAATACCTCCTCGCTTGAATACACGTTGAGACATAGTCAGAGACCTTTGCAATACTTGCTTCCAGTGAACTCTCGTTATTATACTCCTCAAATAATTCCTTGATACTTGCATGCAGGTTTGCCCCTTCAACCGCACTAGCCTCCAACTCCTCCTTCAAACCACTCATCCTAGAACTACTCCACTTAGGGATGTCTCCCACAACAGATTCAGCAAGATCATGGATCAACGCTAATACGCTAGCCTTCAATGGGTCAACAGTTATTCCATAATCATTTAACCTGTAAGCTAAATCTAAGGCAATAACAGCAGTTTCAAACGAGTGCTGAGAAACGTTTTCAGCTATAGCAGAAGGAACCCCTCTTTGCATCCACCCGGTTCTTGCTAACCACTTCAACGAACCAGCAATCTCTACAATATCCATAATAACACACCAAAAAGAACTCTAGTCTAGGACGCCCTAAAAATATAGGGTTAAAAATACAAGAATATAGGGGGAGACCGGGCTGGCGGCCTACGGGCTCTAAAGGCCTGAGGAAACTTCACCCTCCCCACGGTAATGGGACCCCGCGAGGGGTACGGGGAGACCTGTGGCAATGCCACAGAAACGGCACGCCCCCCAGGAGATGCCTGTGAAGCAGAGAGGCGGGCTTGGCAACAGGCCTGTAGTAACCTGCAGAGCACCCTGGGGGAAGCGATGAAACGGGCAGTCCCCCACGGAGCAAGGCTCCCAGCTAATGAATAACCGTGAAAGGCTGGGGAGACCGCAGAGTCGAATGCCGCCGCAGTACAGAAGGTGAGTTATAGCCCGGACTCCCCCCAGGGAAAACATAGACTATCCCAGCTAAAGAGGCGACAACTACATATAGACGAGGTGGTAGGCCGGTAGCTCAGCTTGGAAGAGCGCCCGGTTGGCATCCGGGAGGCTCGCTACAGGTTTATCAAGGGATTTTTAGTGAACTTTTGATAACGCTAATATGTAATAGCCCTATAACGATATTAGAGATTGGTGACGTATGCCAAATACAGTGTAAAACAATATTATGATATCCTAGCTTGGATGCTGAAAGGGTGTATGAAAACGTATAAAGTTTAATCTTCAATGATTATAAATAAAATCTTAATATCCATAAAAATATCAGGTGTAGAATTTTGAGCACAGGAGAAAATGTGAATTGGGCGTCAGTTTCTGCAATAGGTAACACTGGATTCGCATTCGCACTCTTCATAACTGGGTTTACATACACCGGCCTTGTACCCTTCACTGACTCACTTGGTATCCTGATATTCACACTGCTCTGTTTGATAGGCCTTGGATATTTCCTAGCATCAATAATAGAGTTGAGAAACAATATGGGGTCTACAGGGTTTGTGATACTTGTTTGGAGTCTTTTCGGTTTTATAGCAGGTTTCGTATATCTTTTCACATATGCCATACCAATTCTATCACAGCCGTCTCCAACAACTTTCTTGATGTTTTGGCTCTTTTGGATATTTATGGCCTTGGTTTCCGCAGTTGTCCTTAAGCCTTTAGGAAAAATGATATCTGCTAACCTCTACTGGCTTGCTATAACATTCGCGTTCCTCGCTGCTGCTGCTTATGGGAACACTATAGTTATATTCACAGCAGGCATAATTTCTCTCGCTCAATCATTATATAACTGGTATCTGACTGCTGCTATTATCATTAATAACACATACAGAAAGAATGTCATACCCTTAAAATAACATTCTTTTTTTAACAAAATCCGAAAACATGCCTATATACGAGCTTACCAGCTTATTAGGTAATTCAAATGGTGATCGATATTTAAGTACATTTTAATATTAGCTAAATTCAAGTACCTTTTGAATAACAAGATTCTAATGGTTATACCTAAACAAAACATTTCAACTGGTGAATCTAAATCGAGAGGCTTTAGACTTGATAGAAAATGCTGTAAATCTTTAAAGCCTTCCAGCCTTTCAGATAGAAGAAAATGGAAGAGTGGGCCGGTAGCTCAGCTTGGAAGAGCGCCCGGTTGGCATCCGGGAGGCCCCGGGTTCAAATCCCGGCCGGTCCACCAAACTCTAGTGCTTCTCAAATTCCATATTTGTTCTCAGGTATGAACATCTTATTATTCCAGCAAATAACGGTTAACGTGACGGTTAATCAAGACTTTAACCTTGAAAAATATAAGCTTTAAACTCGATACTATTAATAAGATGATAAAAATGCCTACTTTTGTAGTCTTTTCAAAGCTAACAGATAAAGGAGCAGAGACAGTTTTCCAGAAACCTGTGAGAGTGAAAGAGGTAAATAAAGAGCTTGAGAACATGGGTGTCAAAGTTATCCAGCAATATGTTATGCTGGGCGAATGGGATTTCCTTAACATAGTAGAGTCTCCTGACGAGAAAACCCTCCTATCAGCCCTGACGAATTTAAATATGCGGGGTACCATAAGAACAGCTACTTTGAGGATAATCCCTGTAGATGAGTATATAGAGGCTATATCGAGGAAAAAAGTGTAACAGAAGTTGTTCTTTGTAATCCATATATTTTTTATATCTTTAACAATATGTTCCTGTAACGATCCCTGGAATTAACCTTATATTCCACGGGTTACATATATCTAATTGACCCCTTCCACAGAATTCAACTATTTGTGAGGTGAATAATTGTGGCATCCGCGATTGTACTTATAAATGTAGAAATAGGAGAGGAAGAGAATGCCTTCAACAAACTAAAGGAGATCCCAGAGGTAGATGAAGTCTATATGGTTTATGGAGTCTACGACCTGATAGCGAAGGTCGAAGCTCCAGATATGACTAAACTAAAGGAAATAATAGCTGACAAGATTAGGAGAATGCCAGCTATTAGAAGTACACTTACAATGATGGTTGTTGAGGGATACAAGAAAGGCTAATCTCATAAGTCTTTTTCCTCAAAAGATAAAAGGATCTCTCTTCTAACAACATATCCGACTTTTAGTAATTTTATAGTAGCAATACGGGGATTTATGATTGCCTGATAAGGTATCTTTTTTGAATATAGGTCTAGATGACATAGATACTCCTGGTGGAGGCTGTACAACTCATCTAGGAGCACTTCTAGCAGCATATATTATAGAGTATAAGAAATGCAAGCTACTCGATTATCCTAACCTAGTTAGATTAAACCCCGGTATACCATGGAAAACCCGTGGTAATGCTTCGGTAGTCCTTCGAATTGATGGATCCTGCGATTCATCAATCAATGACCTCATGGAACTAGCATCCAGTTTTGTAGACTTTTACCAGGGTAATTGCAGGCATAGAAATAGCAGCCCTGGAATAGTTGTCTACGAAGGATACCCGTGGACTGGTGATATTAGAGATTTTTATTTTAGAACCCTCACTGATGTTGTTTTATTAGATGATGCTAGGAACTTCATGGAGAACCATGGAATCTTATATAACAAAGGAAGAGGTGTAATAGGAGCCCTAGCAGGTCTAGCAGCTTTAGGTCCAGGTGATCCTTATACTTTTGAGTTGTTAGCCTATAGAGATCCGGAGTTTTGGGGGAAGAAGAGAGTTATTGGGTATCGTAATGTGCTCGAATATGACGTGTTAACCGGGGAGTTAACATTCTCTAATATCGATCCTACAAAAAAGACTCAAATAATAACGCCACACGGCCCTGACCCTACTTATTTCGGTGTAAGAGGAACGGATCCTGAGAAACTTGTCCTAGCACTAGAAAAAATAAAGAGAAATGAGCCTATCCACGGGTGGTGTGTATACCGGACAAACCAGGCAACCTCTATACATGAAAAAAACATAAGTAAGCCAAGATATTATAGAAGCGGTAAATACGATTGCAAAATCACAGATCATCCGAAGAAAATACCTGGAGGACATATAGTTATAGAAGCGACCTGTAATAATACACCTGTAAACCTAGCATTCTATAGAGAATCATATCCCCTCAACAAACTAGCAGCAATGCTATATCCAGGTGACCATGTAACAGTTACAGGATCTGTAAAACAGAGATCAACAAGTAATTATCCAACCATTACCGTAGAAGTCCTATACATCGAGAAACTAGCTGTAAAAACTATAGAAATTACACCCAGATGTCCCAAATGCGGAGCCAGAATGAAATCAAAAGGATCCAACAAAGGTTATGCATGCCCTAAGTGCGGATATTACGATAGAAAAGCTGTTAAAATAAAAATCTACATTCCCAGAAGCGTTTTACCAGGCCGTTATACACCTATACATATGGCTCATCTAGTTTCACCTAACTGGCTGAATGTTCCTACTCTCAGAAAATTCCCAGTTGAGATTATTAGCGGTTTCTGCAAAAAACTCGTTAACTCCCCAGTTAATCACCCCTCTGTTTCTAATGGATCCCACTTGTAAATAGGACTCGGAGCCCCCTGTATTTCTAATGGAATTGCTTTAGCCTATCTTATTTTATAGAGGATGTATTATGTTTGTTTTTGTATAATGATCATATTAACATTAAGTATTCAATAATAATGTGTGTAAGCCAATGATTCACATACTTATCTATTCATATTTATATTCCATATGAAGGTAATGGGTGCCAGGCTAGATCCTCTTTAATTCATATCAGTATATTGGCACAATCATAGTAATACTGTTATTCTATGCCAGGCCCCTCTGTTTCTAATGGATCCCACTAAATAATCATTCTTTGTTGGGAGATAAGCTTCATAAATTACTTGATAACAATATTCTAACAGGCGGTTTAATTTTGTATGTTGAGATAGTGTTTCATGGTAGAGGAGGACAGGGCGGTGTAACTGCTGCAAATATCCTTGCTGGGGCAGCTGTTAGAGAAGGCAAATGGTCACAGTCGTTTCCTCATTTTGGAGCGGAAAGGCGTGGTGCTCCTGTGAGGGCTTATGCTAGGATAAGCGATCAACCTATATTGAGGCATAGTCAAGTAACTAAAGCGGATATATCAGTGGTTCTCGACAGTGAACTTTTTAGTCTCGCAGATATAGTCAGTACTGTAAATAATAATGGTATCATAGTAGCGAACGCCCCTATAGATTTCAAAGCAGAAGTTAAAGGATCTCAATCTTTGTACTGCGTAGATGCTATGGGGATTGCAAAGGAACTGAAGTTAATTGTGGCAGGATGGCCGGTGGTCAATACAAGTATGTTGGGAGCATTGGTAAAAGCTACATCTGTAGTTTCTCTGTATAGCATTTTAAGTGAAATCGAATCTTATTGGCCTGGAAAGCCCGGTGAGCTTAACGCTGAAGCTGCTAGAAGGGCATTTGAGCGTACTATTAAATGTATATGAGTAGTGGTTTTATCCTCTTTTTATGATACGATAATTGATTTAGATGTGAGGGGGTTAGTTTTGAGTTATAAGATAGAAGAGCCTCAAACTCTATTTATCGCACCTTTATCCAAGCCTGCTCCAGGCGCTGTTGGAGAGACGGGTACATGGCGTAATGAAAAACCTGTGATAAATGAGGAGAAGTGCGTGAAATGTCTTTTATGCTGGCTTTACTGCCCTGAAGATGCAATTCTACGGAGAGAAGACGACATGGTATACATAGTATATGATTACTGCAAGGGATGCGGTATATGCTCTAAAGTCTGTCCCGTAGATGCTATAGAAATGGTACCTGAGAGGTGACAATATTGGTTGTTAAGACTATAACAGGAAATAAAGCAGTTGCATACGCCGCTAAGGCTGCTAGAGTGAAGGTTGTAGCAGCCTACCCGATAACTCCTCAGACAACTATCGTCGAGACTTTAGCAGATATAATTGAGCATGGAGAACTTGATGCTAAGATGATTAGAGTGGAAAGTGAACATTCAGCTCTTGCCGCTACATTAGGAGCCGCTACAACGGGATCCCGAAGCTTCACGGCAACATCAAGCCATGGACTGCTTCTTATGCATGAAGTTGTATGGTGGACTGCGGGAGCGAGAATCCCAGTAGTTATGTCCGTGGTAACTAGAGCTATAGGGCCGCCTTGGAATATACATGTAGACCATAATGACATATGGGATCAGAGAGATGCCGGGTGGATTGTAAGTATAGCTGAGGACAATCAAGAGGTTTTCGACCTTACATTACAGGCCTTCAAAATTTCCGAGGATCCTAGGGTGTATCTACCAATGATAGTGGGTCTTGATGGGTTCATTCTATCACACACAGTAGCACCGGTAGATATCCCAGATCAGGATAAGATAGATGAATGGTTGCCGGAAAGGAGGCAACCTTATGTCATAACGCCAGAGTCTGGAGTTGTCATGGGGAACCTAGCTACAGATGAGGATTACTATATGATGAGATACTCTATTCAAGCAGCTATGGTGGAGGCTAAGAAGGTGATAAGGGAGATTGACAAAGAGTTCGGTGATTTTTTCAGTAGAAGCTATGGTGGGTTGGTAGAATGTTTCCATTGTGAGAATGCAGACTATAATATTGTGATATCAGGCTCGTGGTCCGGAGATGCTAAGGAGGCGGTGCTTAGATTAAGGGACGGGGGCTATAGTGTAGGGGTTATGAGAGTTAGATATTTCCGGCCTTGGCCTGATGAGGAAATACGGGATCTGTTATCCAAATCTAAGGGAGTATTGTTCGTAGATAGGAGCATTAGCTTCGGCGGAAAAGGACATTTGTTTACAGAGTCTGTAACAAATCTACCTGCATTAGCTAACTTACCAGCTATTAGAGGAGTTATAGCTGGTCTAGGAGGAGTGGATATGGGATCTGAAGAGTTCTATGATCTCACTAAGAATTTCATTGAAGAAGTAGAAGAGAAGGGGCGGTTCTATGATCCATTGTACTGGTATATTCCTAGTGTTTACAGGGAGAAGTATAAGCCTAGGCTCCCAGGTTACGAGCTAGCTCATTATAGGAGGTGAATGACATGCCGGTTAAACTGCGTGATTTTCCTCGGATACATTTTAACATGCCGGGCAACGCTGCTTGCCCCGGGTGTCCTGAAAGTATGGGTTTAAGATACGTGAAGATGGCCCTCGGTGATAAGGCGGTATTGGTGATACCTGCAGGTTGCAGTAGTGTTATACAAGGCATATCACCTAAGTCCGGAATAAACTTCCCGATACTAAATATAGTGTTTGCAGCTGCAGCTGCAGCTGCTTCTGGTATGAAAGCGGGATTTGAAATGCTAGGCAGGGATGATGTACAGGTAGTAGTATGGGCAGGGGATGGTGGGACAGCTGATATAGGTTTACAGGCTATGAGTGGAGCAGCAGAGCGTGGAGATAACATTATCTATATTTGTGTTGACAATGAGGCTTATATGAATACTGGCATACAGAGAAGTGGAGCAACACCCTACGGAGCGTGGACAACTACTACATGGACTGGTAAAAAGGAACACAAGAAGAATGTTCCTTTCATAATGATAGCACATGACGCACCATATGTTGCAACAGCCAGTGTTGGATATCCCCAAGACTTTATAGAGAAATTGCGGAGGGCTGCGAGTGTTAAGGGATTCAAATACGTGCATTTACATGCTCCATGCCCCGTAGGGTGGAGGTTTGATCCAGCTTTAACACCGGATATAGCGCAATTAGCCGTTAAAACAGGGTTATGGCCGCTGTTCGAGTACTATAATGGTTCATTAAAGATAAGCAGTTTCAGTAGAATGTATAGGAACAAGCAGAAAAGAACTCCTCTAAAAGAGTACCTGAAGCTTCAAGGCAGGTTTAGGCATCTAAAGGAGGATGACATCAAAGTTTTGGAAGCATATATTGACAGGCTTTGGGCTTGGCTTGATCTTCTTGAAAAAGCGCCACACCCTAGTGATGAAATGAAACAGTTTGTAAAAGAAGGCAGGTAAAAGTATCTATAGGGATCCTTCTTTTTATGATCGATTCCATTACTAGTGTTTGGTAGACTGGGAATATCATGGTGTTTTCCTTGGGAGATAAAGGCAAGGTTGCGGCTGCAAAATTAGTTGCTGAAGAGTTTAAGGACGCAATACTAAATGCAAATGTCATAGGAATAGGGACAGGATCAACTATTTCTCAAATTATAAATGTGTTTATCAATGAGGGTTTACTTGAGGGCAAGACTATTGTTCCAAGCAGTATTGATACTACTATGAAGTTGTCATCTAAAGGTGTTCGTATAATTCATCCATCTTCTGTTACTATGATAGATATATATTTTGATGGAGCAGATGAGATTGATCCCTTCGGTAATATGGTGAAAGGGAGGGGTGCAGCTCTGTACGGAGAGAAGATGCTTGCATATAAATCCAAGGTAAATGTGTTTGTTGTCGATGAATCAAAACTGGTAACTAAGCTGGGGTCTAGTAAGCCTGTTCCACTGGAGGTTAATTGTTGGATGCTTGGTACGGTTGAATTATTGTTGAGTAGGATGGGTTACTGTTACGAGTATAGGAAAGGCGGGAAGGATGGACCTGTAATAAGTGATTTCGGCGGAGTAATAATTGATGTTTATACAGGCCCAATGGAAGATCCATATGATGTCGAGGAGAAGCTTCTTTATATTCCAGGTATAGTAGAAACCGGCTTATTTCTAGGTTATACTGACTATGTTGTTGTGGGTTGGGATAAAGGTGGAGGAGAAGTTAGAAGATACTCAAGGTCTAGAGGAGTTAATTACAATTAATGATATGAGAGGGTCTCTAAGCGATTTAGACGAGGTAGACAAAGCTAAGATCGGTGAAGCATTGGCGGGTAGACGTTTTGCAAAGATACATGCTGATCCTGATATTTTCGTTTATCTAGGCCTGGACGAGGATTATGTTTTATTGAGGGATACATATTGTTCCTGTAATGGTTTCTTCATTCAGGTGCTAGGTGAGGGCAAGAAGAAGCATTGTAGTCATCTTGCAGCTCTTTATAGTATTGGTAATGATTATGTTGACTTATCCCAAATGTTTAGCGTTAGTGAGCTCTTCACAGTAATCCTCGAAGTATTGTATAACAAGAGATCCAAAGCTCTAAGACGATTAGTTTATGGTGTAGAAGAGCTTGCAGAATAATGAGTCAGCTATGTATAAAGGTGCCTTTGGCCCTGTTAACAGCATCCTCAAGGTGTTCTAATGATCCTATAACAGCCCAATTACCTGTTTTCTCAACGAACTTGATGCACGCCAATATTTTAGGACCCATGCTTCCAGGAGGGAATTCCCCGTTCTCATATAATTCTCTTAGCTTAGAAACGGTTGTTTTTCTAAGTAACTCTGCATTAGGAGATCCGTAGTTTAAGTATACCCCCTCTACATCCGTGGCTATCACTAGCCCGCCGGCTCTTATGCTTACGGCTAAGACCATAGATGCTAGATCTTTGTCTATTACAGCTTCAACACCTTTTAGTAAGCCGTTCTCTTCTACTACAGGAATTCCCCCTCCACCACTTGCAACCACTATATACCCCTTGTTCAGAAGTGTTTGTATTACAGTATGTTCAATATTGAGTCTAGGCATAGGGCTAGACACTACACGCCTATATCCTCCTCGTGGATCTCTCTTCATTACCCAGCCTTTTTCTTTAGATAATTTTCTAGTTTCCTCATCAGTATAATACGAACCTATGAATTTTGTGGGATTAGAAAAAGCAGGATCATTATTGTCTACAAGTACTTGGTTAACCAGTGAAACAATTTTTCTTTTAAAACCATGTGAAACCAATTCGTTGCCTATTGTTTGTGTTAACATATAGCCGAGCCATCCCTGAGTCATCGCTGTGGCAACATCCATCGTTAATGGGGGGCGTTTATTTCTCATAGCCTCCGTCCATTCAAGTATGATTCCTACTTGTGGGCCGTTTCCATGTGTTACAACAATGTTATAGCCATTAGAGTAGAGGTTTGCTATTTGTTTTGCGGCTATTCTAACGTTCCTCCACTGGTATTCCGGCGTGTTAGGCTCTCCCTTCTTAATGAAAGCATTTCCTCCTAGTGCTATAACCAGTGTTTTACTCAAATAATCTCGCCACCAATATTACTGTGTTTGATACTATGACTAATAATCCCTAGAGTGTTCATTGCTTCTAGTTAAATGGAAAAAAGAGTGTTATTCTAGTGGGATTGTTTGTACAGTAATTTGAACAAAACCATTTGGTAGGCGAGCCCAGAGAACACTCCTATATACCAGCTTAACGGGTTGGGGAATACTAGGAACCCCAAGCTTTGCAGTTCTCCCCTGATCCAACTGTATATGTATGACGTAAGGATTGCTAGTATAAGGGAAGTTACACCTGCCCAGTTAACATTATCTAACCATTTCTCACCCGTTCTCATGTAGAGTTCTTTTTCACTATACTTCATTCTCTGAAGTATGTAGTAATCCGCAAGCATGATGCCTGCTATAGGCCCTAGTATAACTCCATAGTTTGATGAGAAGCTTGTAACATAGTTAACATAATCTTGTCCCTTATCTACAGCCCACCATGGTGCTATTAAGAATCCTATTATGCCTGCTACTAAAGCTGCCTTCTTAAGTGACAGCTTGAAAGATGCTGTCAAGATATCTATTATTGGTGGAATGTTGGCGGTAACATCTGTTGAGAATGGGGCCAGAAAGGCGAATAGTTCTCCTAGTATCAATGCAATGGTTCCAGGTGCAGCTACCATTACAATATCCTGAGGAGTGACTATTCCTTTTCCATACAACGTTTGCGTGTATAATATTAGGTAGTATCCGAGAAGAGTACCGAAAACCTGCGCTGCAACAATGCCGACTAAAGGCCCTCCTACAAGGCCTTCCCAAAGGGTTTTAGAATTCTTTTTCAGTCCTCTGGATAAGTCTGAGATGTTGAGAGCTACTGTTGCCCACCAGTTAGTTTGTACTGCTATATATGTCATGAAAGCTGTGCTGCCTACCCCAACTCCGGTAGGGATAATGACGTTGATGTTTTTGCCATGTAAAAACACAAGTAGCCATAAGAAGTATAGCAGTAGAAGTGGACCCCCATAATTTGCAACATATCCTATTCCCTTTAACCCTCTTGAGGTTACTATTACAGCTAGAGCTATATATGCAACTAGTGCTATTATAACATATTTATAAGCCATACCAACAACTTGTGTTCTTTCAACGCCTAACGCCCAAAGTGCTATCATAGTTATTGCCAGCGAACCACCATATGCCTCCACTCCGAGCCAGCCTGCACCTACTATTCCTCTTAGAAGCACAGGTAAATGTATTCCCTTTCTTCCGAAGGAAGGCCTTAACTGTACTGGAAAAGGTATTCCATATTTCCACCCCGGGTACCCGTTTAGAATCATTACGATTGTCGCTGCAAAGTTCCCTATAAAAGCACCTATAGCCGCTTCTATGGGTGTTAAATTTAGGCCTTCCGCTATTGGTCCTAGGAAGAACATTGCTAGGCAAGTATTCATTGAGAACATCATGAACCAGAAAGTCAGGGTTCCATACACCCTTTCGTTATCAGGAATAGGTTTGAGCTCAGGGTGTTCCTCTCCCGCCCAATTCGAACAGGACTCCATAATACCCTTCGCAAGATGGTGATAGGTACATTATTTAAATTTTTTGTTTATTGGTTTATACATGCAAACATCTTTTATAATCACATATATTTATACATGAGAATTATTCATTGAAAGCATTGTTATATTATCTATCTATAAGGTTTTGAATATTAATAGATGGGAGGGAGTTAGAGTTAATGGGAGCATTGAATTTCCCTGAAATAACTTCGCTTGCTGCACTATTGTTGTTACTCATGATTATAGTATATGTATTGTTGAACTATAGGGAATCCTCCCGGATCTTAAGAAAATATAGTGAAGCTATAAAAATGACGATGAATATCGAAGAAGTAAAGCAGTTTATTTCCTCTCATAAAGGGATAAGGGTACAAGTGGAAGAAATCAATAACATTGTAGAAATCTATTGGGTAGCACATTCCAAATATCCATACATGTTTATAGAGTTTGATAGATCTCGAAACAAGATTACGGGTGTGTTTCTAATCGAAACAAAAGAAGATGAAATGAAAGCCAGAAGCGACGGAACATGAGAAGACCTCTAACTTTTAGGTGGTGGGCCCGCGGGGACTTGAACCCCGGACCTCCGCCTGTCTTAGGTTCCAGGGCAGTCTTCTATTGTCACCCTAGACCCCATGTAAGGGCGGCGTCCTAACCAGGCTAGACGACGGGCCCTCATCCAAAGGTTTGGTGCGGGGGGTGGGGTTCGAACCCACGCAGGCCTACGCCATCGGGTCCTCAGCCCGACCCCTTTGACCAGGCTCGGGCACCCCCGCTTATCCTTGAATTCCCATTATTATTCCTTAGGTTTTTATTGATTGCCTATAGCTTCTCGTATTTTACCACACCTTCTCTTTTACCGGCTAAAACTCTATATGTAGGTATAATGTTCCGCGGCTTGTTTGCTTCTGCAGCTTTTATTTTTCTAACAACTGTATTTTTGGGGGGCACCCCGATTCTTTCAGGATCTTTTTCAGCTACTTCTTTAATCTCTTTAAGTATATCTACATATCTTTCTATGTTTTCCTTTGTCTCGCTTTCCGTGAACTCTATCATAAGTGCTTCTCTAACAATTAAGGGGAAGTATATGGTTGGTGCGTAGAATCCATTATCCAGTAAATATTTTGCGACGTCGTCAGCAGTTATCCCATATTTTTCTTTGAGAGGATAGGCGCTTATGACTATCTCGTGCTTCCTGGGTCTTATAGGATCATAGGGTATGGTATATCCGTCTATTCCCTCGATTAGTTTCTTAAAATAGTTGGTATTCAGAGTACTTATAAGTGCGACTTGTCGGAGTCCTTTGCCTCCGAGAGATTTGATATATGCATATGCTTTGATATCCACTGGTATATTGCCGTAGAATGAATGCATATAACCTATACATTTCTCACAAAATTGATCTAAGTAGTATCGTTTGCCTCGTTTTTTAACTATCGGTTTCGGCAGATATTTTACCATTTCTCCTTTAGCACAAACAGCTCCTCCTCCTGGCCCTCCCCCACCATGAGGAGTTGAGAAGGTTTTATGGAGGTTAATATGTACAGTATCGAACCCCATATCACCTGGTCTTGCAATTCCCAGTATACCATTAAGGTTAGCTCCATCGTAATATAATTTGCCTCCTACGCCATGTATTAACCTTGATATTTCAAGGATATCCTTCTCAAAGACTCCAAGAGTATTCGGGTTAGTAAGCATTATTCCAGCAGTATGAGCTCCTGTTATAGACTTAAGCGCCTTCAAGTCAACGGTTCCCTCAGTATTAGAGGGAATCGTTATTACTTTAAACCCAGCCATCCTAGCACTAGCAGGATTTGTGCCATGAGCCGAATCCGGAACAATCATCTCATCACGGTTGAATTGCTCAGTATCAATAAGGTATTTCTTAATCATTAAAGCTCCAGCAAGTTCTCCTGAAGCTCCTGCTGGAACTACAAGAGAACATTCATCCATTCCTGTTAATAGAGCAAGCATTGACTGCAGTTCATAAAGTATTTCGAGAATACCTTGAACATCTTCATCTGGCTGCAACGGATGTAGCCAGGTTGTTTCATCTCTATTAGCCAAGTCTTCACTGATTTTTGGATTGTATTTCATGGTACAGCTACCTAGTGGAACAGGGCCTAAGTCAACGCCATAGGACATTTGGCTCAATCTGGTATAATGCCTGGCTACCTCCACTTCACTAATCTCAGGAAGCTTTAGCACATTATGCCTCTTAGCATTTTCAGGCAGTTCCACGGGGAGATCTTCCAGGTCATCCTCTATTAATATCCCTGTCTTCCCAGGTGACGAATATTCATAGACTATTCTCTCATTCCAAAGTGCTTGCCTCCAAGGTTTATCGTCTAGGTTGTTCATCTCAGGTCACCTCCTTAATACTCTCTGTTAACATTTTCAAATCCTCTCTACTGTGGATTTCACTAGCACAAAATAGTGCGTGACGCCGGTATTCACTCCAATATTGACCCAGGTATAATCCTGGAAGAATTCCTTTACTTCTAATATTATCTTCTATCAAACGGTAATTCATATTGAACAGTATCGGGATTCTCTCAAAATAATATCCGCTATTAGGTATCATACCAGGGTCTATGCCTGCGAAAAGATCAGACATGTACTTAGTTTTCTTAAGTATAATCTCTCCTATTTTAGTGAATCCGTTCTTCCCCAGTAGAGCCATGAAGACGGCAGCACCTATAGTAATCAGTGCTTGATTAGTAGTAATGTTGCTTGTAGCTCTCTCCCGCCGGATATGCTGTTCTCTGGTTTGGAGGATCATTAAGTAAGCACGATTACCCTCTAAATCCTCTCCCAACCCTATTATTCTTCCAGGCATCTGTCTAACAAGCTTGGAATCCCATTTAACAGCTATTATACCTAGCCCATACCCCCCGTAATTCAATCCTAACCCTAGACTTCTCCCCTCTCCTACAGCTATATCCGCACCGTATTCTCCTGGAGGTTTTATAACACCTAAAGATAAAGGGTCAGTTAAACTTATTACCAGAGCTCCCTGTTCATGCGCGATTTCCGCTAGTTCATTTGCGTTCTCACGTATTTTACCAGTAAATGTAGGGTTATCTATGACTATCGATGCAATATCACCGGTTTCTAATGATCTCTTAAGCTCCTCTGATTCAAGCCCTTCTACATAGATTATTCTACCATTTATACCTGACAAGTATGTTTCGATTACTCGCTTGTAAAACGGGTTAATATATGAGTCTAGGATAACGCTATATTTTCTTTTTACACGAAAACTCATCAGTATAGCTTCTGCTAAGGCAGTAGCTCCATCATAATGGGAAGCATTTACAACATCTAATTCGAATAGATCCGCTATCATACTTTGATACTCAAAGAAGGCTTGCAATAAACCCTGAGATATTTCCGGTTGGTAGGGAGTATATGATGTATAAAATTCTGCTCTTTCCATTACATGCCGAACAAGAGCAGGGGTTATATGAGGGCAGGGAGGCCGAAATATCTTGTTCAGCGGGTATACTCGATTGAATGACATTTTTTCTCTAACAAGAAGACTAACCCGGTATTCATCTATAGGATTGCCTATAGAATCAAGTTCATCCTCTGGTAAAATTATCTCTCCTGGAAGATCTCTGAATAAATCCATCACACTGTTTACTCCTATTTTTATAAGCATTTCACTAATAGTATGAGGAGAAGAGTTAGGCATCCACGGATGAGGCTTCAAGACAAGTACACCCCCTCCAATAATAGATAAGCGTTCGGCGGAATATTATAGAAGTATACCTTCATGTAAATACATTATACTCCTTGGAGTAAAACCCGGTTTATATCACTCTTTAACATTTATATTACCTACCTAACTAACTGTCTAGTCGGATCCAACTAATTTGCATAGGTGAATCGTTTTGGTAGATTTCGAGTTCTCAGAGGACGAGATTAGATTCCGTGACAGCGTAAGAGAATTTGCCAAGCGCTATATAGAGCCTAAATGGATCGAAATAGATGAACAAGGGAAAATCCCAATGGATCTCATAAGGAAGATAGCTGACCAAGGATTATACGCTATACCAGTTCCAGAGGAATATGGTGGAATGGGCGGTACAATGGTTATGGCTGCTCTAGCTGTGGAAGAAATAGCCTACCATGATCCTGCGGTTGCTATAGCTGTATACACGCTTCTCCAAAACGGCTGGCCCCTTGCACTAGCACTGTTTGGTCAGGAAGAGGCTAAAATGGAGATACTCCCCAAGGTAGCTTCCGGGGACGCGTTCTTTGGAATAGCGTCAACAGAACCTCAGGGAGGTAGTGATGTAGCCGGGAATAAGGTGGTTGCTAGGAAAGTAGGTGGCAAATGGGTTATAAACGGTGAGAAAGCATTCATAAGCGGTGTAAGGGAGCTACAAGAACTCCCAGAAGGGGGAGGATTCTTCCTAGTAGCTAAAACAGAGAAACCAGGATGGAGTCATACGAGAATAACTGATTTCGCAGTCTTACCCAAATGGAATGGTAAAATAAGAGAAGAATGGAAGCCTACGGTTTATGAGGAAATAGGTAGGCACGGGCTTTCCACAGGAGGATTCACTCTTGAGAACTTTGAAGTGGATGATAAATACAGGATAGGCGATGTCAATAAAGGATTCTACCTAGTTCTACAAGGCTTTAACATTGCCAGAATATTAGTCTCTGCAGCGACGATTGGAAGCGCTAGATGGGCTCTTGACAAAGCTAAGGAATGGCTCACTACTAGAAAACTATTCCAAGGCAGGCCTATAGCTAGTTTTGAAGGAGTAAGCTTCCGTTATGCAGAGCTTTATACAAAATTAGAGGCAGCAAAGTACTTCACATACAAAGCAGCTTGGATGGCAGACAACACTTACCTAACAAAGAGCCCTAAGTTCAAACCGCAGGACGTTAACCTGCCTGTAGCTATGGCAAAGATGATGGGTCCTACAACGGCAACAGAAGTCTATACTGAAGTGCTCAAGTGGTTTGGTGCATACGGTTTTACTAAAGATTGTACAGCTTATAGAGGATGGCTTGGAACGTTCTCATATACTATAGGAGCAGAAGGAGCCCAGAATATAATGAAGTATATCATAGCTAGAGATACGCTAGGTAGTGACGCAGTCAGAAACGTTTGGGTCAAAGAAGAAGACTAAACTCATTAATTCTCTCCTCTTTTTATTTTCTCAATGGTTCTTAAACATATGGGGGTTTAGGTGTGAAAGTACTAGTAGCTATCAAACTAACATATGATATTAACCAATTGAAATTCGAGAAAGATGGGACACCACTCCTTGATGCTTGTCCTAAAGTAATGGGAGAGGCTGATAAGTGTGCTATGGAGGAAGCTGCAAGGCTAAAGGAATCCGGTAAGGCTGGAGAAGTAGTTGCTCTAACTATAGGATCATCTAAGGAACACCAAAGAATGCTTAAAGACGCATACGCCATGGGGGCTACAAAGGCTGCTTTGTTCAAGGTGGATGACCCGGATACCCTCTCAGCGCTATCAGTTGCCAACATTATAGCAGCATTCGCCGAGAAAACAGGTCCCTATGACTTGATATTACTTGGATCAGGAGCAGGCGACACTCACTCCTCGATTGTAGGCCCTATTGTTGCATCACTGCTTAACACTCCTCTTCTAGCTAATGCAGACAGGGTAAGTGTGGAAGGCAACAATGTTACTATAGTTTCAACTTTAGAAGACGGACAGTATAAGTTCACAAGTAAAACACCGGTAGTAGTAACTGTTACGAGCGAGGCTAATGAGCCTAGGATTCCTACAATACGTGATATATTAAGATCTAAGAAGAAGCCTATAGATGAGGTTTCACCCGAGGACATAGGAGTGAAACTTGCGATGATAGATCTGGTTGAGATTAAGAAGTACGAGGTGCCTCGTAAGCGTGTGAAAATAGAAGCTACGGACAACGTGGAAGAAGCTATAGATCAACTCATTAAGACTCTGGAGCAAGAGGGGGTTATCTAGGGTGCCTAACGTTCTAGTTTATGTGGAGGAATCCTCTTGGGGTAAGCAACTTTCAACTGCTGCTAGGGGAATAGGTACAGCCGTTCTTTACACTCCTAGCAAAGAGGTTGTAGGAGAATTAACAGGTTACTACGAGAGGCTTTACTATAGCACCTTACAACACTTTGACCCCATGGTTGTATCCAAAGCTATACAAGAAGTGCTGTCAAAAGAGTCTCCTAACGCAGTATTGTTTCCATGTACCAATAAGGGAAGAATGATAGCAGGATTACTTGCAGGAAGTACTGGGTATGATATTGTAACGGACACGGTTTCACTTAAATCATCAGCAGACAGATTCGAAGCCATTAAGCTAACCTTTGGTGGAAATGCATCTGCAACACTGAAGGTGAATAAACCTATAATAGCGTGCATAGTAAGCGGTTCCTACAAGGAGTCAGAGCCTAGTGATTCGAAAGGAGAAGTGATAGAAGTAAGTACCGGAGAATATTTACTGTCTGTAGAGTTTAGCCCGAGGAAACTAGAAGGCGTTGATCCTTCTAAAGCAGATATAGTTGTAGGTGCAGGTAGAGGTGTTAAAAAGAAAGAAGACTTGGAAATGATAAAAAAGCTTGCTGATATTCTCGGAGGCGCTTGGAGCGTAACCCGCCCCCTCGCCGCTGACTACGGTTGGGCAGACACTTGGATAGGCATCTCCGGATTGGTTATAAACCCTAAGCTCTATGTAGCGATAGGCGTTTCCGGTCAGCCTCACCATACTATGGGAGTTAGAGGGGCCAGGATCATAGTGTCTATAAACAATGATGAATCAGCACCTATATTTGAAGAGTCAGACTACGGTGTTGTCGGTGACTTATATACTGTTGTACCGATTCTCATCGGGAAACTGAAGGAAAAGAAATAATTTCTCTACAACTCAATAATTCCAACTCCACTACAAGGGTAGGCTAACATTGTCCGAGAAATTCGATGTTGTGGTGATAGGAGGAGGCCCTGCTGGGCTTAGTACAGCTTGTTTCCTAGCTAAAGCTGGATTTGAGCCTGTCGTAGTAGAGAGAGGCCAGGAACCTGGAGCAAAAAACGTGTTTGGCGGCCGAATATACTCCTATGTACTTGACAAATATTTTCCGGGGTGGAGAAAAGAAGCACCTATAGAGCGCTGGGTTAGAAGAGAAAAGCTCAGTTTGTCATGTAGAGAAGATACTGTAACTATAGATTTCACGAGGAAGAAACCGTTAGTAGATGAGGAATATGATAGTTTCACTGCTTTTCTAAGTAAGTTTGTAGGCTGGATGGCAGAGAAAACTGAAGAAGAGGGTGCTATGGTTCTAAGTGGTAGTAAGGTGGATGATATTGTATTTGATGAAAACGGCCTAGCTACTGGAGTTATCGCTGATGGAGAGAGGATTGACGCTGACTATATAGTGATCGCTGAAGGTGTTAACACTCTTCTCAGTGAGAAACTTGGTATTAGGGAGAAACCAGCGCTTGAGACCACGGCTTTAGGTGTCAAAGAAGTGATTAGATTAGGGAGAGAGGAAATAAACAAGCGGTTCGGAACAGAAGACTGGGAAGGTATAGCACAATTCTTTGTAGGCGATCCTCTCAAAGGGGTTGCAGGCGGGGGCTTCTTATATACCATGAGTGAATATGTGACTATAGGCGCCGTTGTTAGACTCTCAGAGGTTAACAAGAGAGAATTAACGATGAAGGACGTAGCTGAGCAACTAAGACTGCATCCGGCAATATATGACTATGTTAAAGGGGGTGTTCTAATGGAATACTCTGCTCATCTAACAAGAGAAGGAGGTTTAATGGATATTTTAGAGAAACCATATGGACCGGGGTATCTCGTGGTCGGAGATGCAGCAGGTTACATACTGAATACTGGTTTCACTATTAGAGGTGTAGACATGGCTATAGAGTCAGGAAGATTGGCAGCTGAAACGATAATCAACGCTCATAATGAAGGTAGGAGAGACGAGGAAGCATTATCCTATTATAAGAAATTGGTTGATGAAAGCGTGATTGGAAAAAACTTGAGGGAATATAAGAATCTACCTAAGTTCCTAGAAAATGATCTTCTCTATAAGGATCTGCCAGAGATTATGTGTGAAGTTTTCAACACAGCATATACTACGAATGAACAAGTTAAGAGAATCTACCCTGTTCTAATGGACTCTCTAAAATCCCATGGTCTCAGCTGGTTCACTCTGTTAAAAATGTTATTAGAGGTGAGGCGGGCAATATGAGCGTCAAAGAACTACCGGAGAAACCCTTAACTGTGGAGAAAAGACTCACTCTAACGAAGTTTGAGATATATGAGAAACCTCACATTATCGTTGATACGGAAAAATGTGAGAGATGCGAAGACAAGCCATGCCTAAACTCTTGTCCCGCCGGGCTATATAGCCTCGATGAGAACGGGAAGCTACTGTTTATATATGAAGGATGCCTGGAATGCGGTACTTGTAGAATTATATGTCCGCATGAAGCTGTATCATGGAGCTATCCACCCGGAGGATACGGTGTCTGGTATAAATTTGGTTGAAATCAATGGCAGGTAGTTTTTTGGGACCCGATACATCTAGCCTTGCTGAAGAAACTTATCTTGAGCTAATGGGTTTTTCCTTTGAATCCGCACATTTAACTCATACTAAGGAAAAGGGAAGCTATGGACTTCATGGGCATACATTTAATGTAAAACTAAGAATATGGGGGGAACCTGACCCTGATACATATATCATAGTTGATGTATCTCTGGTTAGAGAAATACTAGAGGAAATTATACAAGAATTCGATCATAAAGTCATAATTGGAAGCAGTCAGACTGAACTGCAATCTATGCTTGAAAGACTTAGCTTACAATATGCAGTTCTCCCCTATCCGCAGGCTTCTATGGAGGCGTTATCTAGACATATCGGCAGGCTTCTATGGGAGAAGCTTGGTAGTAACTATAATGTAAAAGCAGTTGAAACATGTGTATCCCAGGGATTAGAGGAGTATGCTTGTTATAAGATAGGTATTTGAAGGTTTTACCGTCTACCCAGTTTCCTCGCTTCTCTTTCCGTTTCTCTTAGCATTAAGATGTCTCCTATCCTCACTGGGCCGAGAACGTTTCTGGTTATTATCCTACCCTTATCCCTCCCTTCTAGTACTCTAACATGTACCTGTGTAACCTCTCCTGAGACACCTGTCCTCCCGATGAGTTGAATTACTTCAGCCGGGTATCCAAGCTCCTCTATTATGCTATCTTCTT